>JAGGDZ010000196.1 GCA_024648655.1 Chloroflexota bacterium
CGAGTACACCGTACCCAACTTCACTCCCATCACTCTGCTTATCGCAGACACGCTCATACCCTCGCAGTACATGCTCAAAGCGTCTCTCTTGACTTGCTCCGAGTAGTAGCTTCTGTTCCCCTCCGGTGTGAAGCGATAATGGCATTCTCGGCAGCGGTAGGTCTGCTTGCCACGAGGACTGCCATCCTTCACTACCCAGTTGGAGCCGCAGTGCGGACAGCGCATGTGGTGTCTGTATGTGCGGGGACGGGACATCTGTACACCTCCACTCTTGTCTTATACATTATCAGCACATGTAGAGAAAACCTCTATGTCAAGATCCACTCCCGAAAATCAAACAAAAGAAAGCCTCCTAGCGTCTGCCAGGAGGCTCTCAATGTGGGATAACTAGAAGCTCTAACAGTGGGCAGCAATTTCGCGACGAACTTCCTCGAAATACATTACGCACTCTTTCTTCGCCGGAACCCGGCATGCGCTAACGCCCGCAGGCCAAAGAATAACGCAAACACAATATCCGTAGCCCGAAAAACAGCCCACAAGCGCTCCTCCAAATATCGCCGCTCCAACGGCGGTGTTCGCTTCAACAGGAGAGGAGATTGAACTGTGCTCCCCCTTCGTCGAGTACCAATCCTACCCCGATGGACCAAAGTGTAACGACGAATAGACCAATCGCTATGTTTAGCCACACGAATCCATCGTCCCTCGAAATAAGCCCCGTCAGCCCACCACTATTCTGTCCATCGATGCCAACTCCGGTTGCAGCGCAGCATCAATCTCGTGCAGCAACTCGCCGAGTCCCGCGCCCGTCTGGGCCGATGTGAACACGCAACGCAGGTCTCCGTCTGCCAAGCGCAGCGCCCTGCCCAGCGCGTCCGAATCGGCATCATCATCCAGCAGATCGGCCTTATTCAGAGCCATCAGGCGCGGTTTGTCCGCAATGCCCAGTTCGTCAATAATGCCTTCTACAACACTCACCATCTGCGTAGCATTCCGGTGTGTGACGTCCACGACATGCAGCACAAGCGTCGATTCCTGAACTTCTTCCAGCGTCGCTCTGAACGCCGCGACCACAGCAGTCGGCAGCTTCTGAATGAAGCCAACCGTATCTGTCAGCAGCACATCCCGACCCGCGGGCGTATGAATGCGGCGCGTTACTGGATCAAGCGTGGAGAACAGCATGTTTTCCGCCATCACGCCAGCTTTCGTAAGCCGATTCAGCAGCGAGCTTTTACCGGCGTTCGTATATCCCACGAGCGAAACGACCGGCACATCCATCTCGATGCGCCGCGCTCTATACCGCGCTCGGTGGCGCCGTACATCCTCAAGGTCGCGTTTCAGCTTCTGGATGCGCGTCCGCACGAGCCTCCGGTCGGTCTCGATCTGCGTCTCACCCGGACCGCGCGTTCCGATGCCGCCGCCCAGCCGCTCGAGGTGCGTCCACTGTCCGGCGAGGCGTGGCAGAAGGTACTCATGCTGCGCCAGCTCAACCTGCAAGCGCCCTTCCTTCGTGCGCGCCCGCTGCGCGAACACATCCAGAATCAGCGCGGTGCGGTCTATGACTTTGACGGACTCGCCCAACGCCTTTTCGAGGTTGCGTTGCTGTGTGGGCGTCAACTCATCGTCGCAGATAACAGTGCTCGCGCGCTTGGTGTAGATAAGCCCCTTCAGCTCCTCCAGCTTCCCCTTGCCCAGATATACCTGCGTGGGTCTGTCGAGGCGCTGCGACACTGTACCTACGACAAGCGCGCGCGCGCTTCTTGCAAGCTCGGCAAGTTCGGCAAGCGAGTCTTTCAGCCTCCACGGACTGCGCCGCCGCCTCAGTTCCACGCCAACAATAATCGCGCGCTCAAGCCTGGGTCGCGTTGACTTCATTCGCTTAGCGATAAGCTTCCTCCTCTTCGTTATCTTGTCCAGCCTATCCCTTTTTTTATTAGCCCCGTTCCGGAATCCGCCATTCGGACAGCTTCGTCAGGCCCTTTTCCATCTCCTCATCGTCTATCGTCAGCGACAGCCTGATGTAACCTTCGCCGTACTCTCCATAGCCGTTGCCCGGGGTTACCACGATGTCCGCCTCTTCCAGCAGCAACTCTGTGAACTCGGCCGATGTGAAGCCCTCCGGAATGCGTGTCCAGACATACAAGCTTGCCTTGGGTGGTATGGCGTCCAGCACGATTTCTTGCAGCGTTTCGATTACGCGGTCACGACGCCGCTCGTAGATGGCGTTGCGCTCGTCAATCGATTGCTGCGACAGTTCCATTGCCTCCATGCCCATGTATTGTATGGCGTTAGGCACGCCGGAATCGAGGTTCGATTTGATGACCATCAGCGCGCTGATGATGTCCTCATTGCCAACCGCCATGCCGAGCCGCCAGCCGGTCATGTTGTAGCTTTTCGACAGCGAGTGAAACTCCACGCCCACATCAATAGCGCCCGGCGTCTCCAAGAAGCTGACCGGGCGATAACCGTCGAACGCGACCTCTGAGTACGAGGCATCGTGCAGCACGGCAACATCGTGCGCCTTGGCGAACTCAACGACCTTGGTGAAGTAATCGCTGTCGGCAATCGCCCCCGTTGGATTGTTCGGATAGTTCAGCCATATCACCTTCGCCTTGTCCGCCACATCGTCGGGTATCGCGTCGAGGTTCGGCATCCAGCCGTTCTCCTCCAGCAGCGGCATCCAGTGGCACTCGCCGCCCGCGAACCACGTGCCCACCGAATATACTGGATAGCCCGGGTCAGGGACGAGCGCGATGTCGCCCGGCTCGATGAAGCACAGCGCCGCATGCCCAATACCCTCTTTCGCTCCGATGAGCGGCAGGGTCTCCTTGTCCGGGTGCACCGAAATGCCGAACCTGCGCTGGTACCAGTCCGCTACCGCCTGCCGGAACTCAGGCAGACCGTCCGTCTCCGGATAGCGGTGATTGGGTCCGTCGAGCGCAGTCTCGCGCAGCTTCTCGACTACATTATCCGGTGTGGGAATGTCCGGGTCTCCGATGCCGAAGCTGATGACATCTGTCCCCTGCTCTCTCTTCTCCGCTATCTTTCGGCTGATGCCCACGAACAGATACGGCGGAACTTTGTCTATACGGCTGGCAAAATTCATTTCTTCTCCACTTGAATTAAGTAAAAATGGTTGTCACTGTATGCTGTCATTCCGTGATGGCCCGCGATGGCTGGAAAGCACGGCTTAATCACGGCTTAATTATGAGGATACCGCGCCATGTTAAGGCAAATGCAGTCAGACGTAAAGGATACGCGGCTTGGTTCGGACAACGCGCAAAGAAAAGCCCGCTGCCGAACCAGCAACGGGCGTACCTTCGATCCATTCTATCTGTCCATAGAAGTTTAGTTATGCCACTCGCCGTCGAACACCGTCGCCACCGGGCCTTCAAGCACGACCTCACCTACGCCTGACCATTCGACTGTCAGATCGCCGCCCGGCAGTGCGACGACAGCCCTGTCGCCAGCCAGACCGTTCAGCCGCGCCGCCACCTGCACAGCGCATGCACCGGTACCGCAAGCCATCGTGATGCCTGAGCCGCGCTCCCACACGCGCGTCTTCAGAGTCTTTCCGCCTTCCAGCACATTTACTATCTCGAAGTTCACGCGCGCCGGAAACATCGGGTGATGCTCCACCATAGGTCCTATCTCGGTCAGCGGGAACTCGTCAACCGACTCGTCCATGAACACGACCGCGTGTGGATTGCCCATCGACACACAAGTCATCTTGAATTCGCGGCCGGCGACACTTAGTGGCTGGCCTATCACCGTATCCATACCATCTATCGCCACCGGAATCTCCGGCGGATTCAGACGCGGCGCACCCATCAGCACGCGCGCTCCGACCATCCGCTGCCCGTCGTCCTGAATCGGCGTAACATCCAGCACGCCTGCCAGAGTCTCCACGCTCACCGGCGACTTATCCACAGGCACGATGCCGTTATCGAACGCAAAGCTGACGAGGCAGCGTATCCCGTTGCCGCACATCTCACCCTCGGAGCCGTCCGCGTTGAACATCCGCATGCGGATGTCTGCGACGTCGGACGGCAAGGCGAGTATCAGCCCATCGGAGCCTATGCCGAGGTGCCGGTCGCTCATCGTCATCGAGAGCGCGTGCCAGTCTTGTTCCTGCTCGCATGCGTTGATGTACACATAGTCGTTGCCAGCGCCGTGCATTTTGGTGAATTTCAATTCTTTGTCTCCGTGCATTTGTGCGTGAATCGAGGTGAGATCTACCGAATCAAGTGAGGCTAACCGCTATCCAACAACAATTGTATCACGATGACTCCCAACACTCCCTTTCTCCTCTCTCCTCCATGCTACCCATCGATAGTCAGTTTATTCCACTAGCCAGCCATGCCTGAATCTCGTCGAGCAGTTCACCGAACTCCGCATAGCCTACAGGCGCGGTCAGCCAGCGGATGCGCTTATCGGTGAGACGGAACCAGTTGTATTGCTGGCGGACGTAGCGGTGCGTGCGGTACTTGATGCGCTGTACCGCTTCCGCGAGGGGCAGCTCGCCATCGAGGTGGCGCAGAAGCTCGGCATAGCCCAAGCCGGAGAGTGCGGGGTGCGCCGCGCCGTAGCCGCGTTCTCGGAGCGCGCGCACCTCGTCCAGCCATCCGGTCGCCAACTGCGCGTCGATGCGGGCATCGATGCGGGCGTATAGCACGGGTCGATCCATCGTCAGCCCAATTATCAGTGGGTCATAGTCGGGGGGAATCTTGTAAGGTTCACTTTGACCTTCGCCGCCTGCCGGTGAGGCATCGTCATCGCGGGATAGGGCAACTTCCAGAGCGCGGATTACACGGCGGGGATTACGGCAGTCAACGCGCTCTGCTACCACGGGATCGAGACGCCGGAGTTCTGCAAAGAGTGCCTTCACACCGTCCGATTCAACCCGTGATTCCAGCTCTTCACGTAATTTTGCATTTGGGTTAACCTCCGGGACCTGCCAGCCTTCCAGCAGGCCCCGTATGTACTGTCCTGTACCCCCAACCACGAGAGGCAGGCGTCCGTGAACTTTTTTGGCGTTATGTATGCTTTCTCTGGCGTGTCGCAGGAAGAGTGCGAGCGAGTACCGTTGGTCAGGCTCTATGATGTCAACGATATGATGCGGGATCTCCGTCCGATCGGCATACGAAGGCTTTGCCGTGCCGATACTCATATGCCGATAGACCTGCCGGCTGTCCGCCCCGACGATCTCGCCATCGAACGCCCGCGCCAGCCGCATCGCCAGTGCGCTCTTCCCCACTCCCGTAGGTCCCACAATCACCAGCAGCTTAGTCGTCATACTCCACACCGGCACCCTATACAACCTGTTAGCTCTTGCTCGCCGCCACCTTCACAATCTCCACGAACGACTCCGCATCCAGACTCGCTCCGCCGACCAGCGCGCCATTGATGTCCGGCTGACTGATATACTCCCCAACGTTCCCTGCGTTGACGCTGCCTCCATATAATAACGGCACTCTCGAAGCCGCATCTTTTCCGCCAATCTTTTCAAGAGTCCCTCGGATATGTGCCATCATCGCCTGTGCAATCTCAGGCGATGCCGACTGTCCGGTCCCGACTGCCCACACCGGTTCATAAGCCACCACCACGTCTGCGCCAATGTCCACGCCTTCAAGCCCGCCACGTACCTGAGATTCAACCACCGAGTTCGCGCTACCCCTCTCGCGTTCTTCAAGACTTTCGCCGACACACATTATCGGCGCAATTCCCGTGCCAAGTGCCGCTTTCACCTTCAGGTTTACGTCCACATCCGTCTCGCCGAATATACTCCGTCGTTCAGAATGTCCCACAATCACATATTGACATATGTTTTTGAGCATGCCACCAGATATTTCGCCTGTGTATGCACCGTTCATTTCATGATATAAATTCTGTGCCCCAATTGATATCGTACTACTATGCAATGCCAATTGTACTGACACCAGCGATATGAACGGCGGGCAAACAACCACCTCCGCGCTGATTTCGCTAGACAATCCGGAGGCGACCGCGGACACCAACTCGACGGCTTCCGTGACGGTTGTGTTCATCTTCCAGTTGCCGACTATTGTGCATATTGACATATTGTTATTTATATCCTGTTCTTCATGAAATCGTTCAGTGAACATTCATGGGCCATATTTCAATAGTTTACCCGCATGTGCCATCCCCAGCATCATCACTTCCGTAGCAGGCAGGTTTCGCAGAGACCCTGTAGCGCATGCTCGCTCGGTAAATTCATCGATGCCCTCCCCTTCCGTCCACGCCGAATGCACTAGCAGCGGGACTGGATGCCAGCTGTGCGCTCCTAGAACAGCAGGCGTAGAGTGATCGCCGGCGACTACCAGCACATCCGGCTTCATTTCGACCAGCCGTTCAATCCTTGCATCCAGCGCCTCCAGCGCCCGTACCTTGCTGTTGAAATCGCCATCTTCGCCTGCCGCGTCCGCAGGCTTGTAATGCAGAAAGAAGAAATCGTGCTCATCGAAGTGTTCTTCCAGCGTATCCAGCTCGTCGTCAAAGGTCATGCCTGTTGGAATGACCCGCATCCCTACTACTTTCGCCAATCCTCGATACATCGGGTACGCTGCCACCGCTCCGGGATTGAGACTGTACCGCTCTCCGAAGTCCGGCAGTTCCGGCAAAAGAGAAAATCCGCGGAGCATCGCCATGTTCGCGTACTCCCGCTCACGCAGGACCTCGCCGGCAGCCGTGATGAACGCCCTCACATGAGCCGCCGCTCGCTCGGATGCATCATCGAGCGCTCTGGCTTCCAGCGGCATGACGCCCACCATCTGCGGGTCGGTCTCACTAATGTTGTCGCTGAGGTCCTCACCACGCATAACCAGCACAAAACGATAATCCTGTACAGGATACACTTTGGCATCGACCCCGGATATTTCGATGTCGTTTAGCATCTCGACGAGTGGTGCGCTCTCCGCCGTCGGTATTCGTCCTGCTCTTCTGTCCGTTATATTGTTATTCCCGTCCACCGTGCATAGGTTTCCCCTAGCCGCGAGGTCTCCGGGTGCGAGTTCCACGTCTATGCCCAAGGCTTCAAGCACTCCTCTGCCCATCAGGTACTTGACTGGGTCGTAGCCAAACAACGCCATGTGTCCAGGTCCGCTACCGGGTGTGATCCCATGCATCACAGGAGTCGTAACGCCTGCCGCGCTGCGGTTCGCGAGTCTGTCGAGGTTCGGCAGCTTTGCCGTCTCCAGTTCCGATTTTTTCGTTTCAGGACTCGGCGCACCGCCCAGCCCATCCACGACAAGCATGACAATCTTGGAACTGGTCGGACGGCAAATATCGGCAAGAAATGGAAGATCAATCATGAAGCCAATCCAAACGCTAGTTGAATTCTGGTTAATTATGTACTGATTTTGTAACTACAATAGATGTTAGCATCAAAAGTAGTCTTGAATATATAACGCAGGAGAAAACTCTACTCCATTACGGAACGCGCGTAAAGAGCACAATACGTGAATGCCAACAGCCAACGAATTGCGATTGCTTGCTCGGACGAATGCAGGAACTCTGCCCGAAATTAAGACTTACCTGTCCGGCAGTGCGGTGACACCCGGCAGTTCCCTGCCTTCCATGAATTCGAGGGACGCACCGCCGCCGGACGATACGTGGCTCATCCGGTCTGCCAACCCAAGCTTAGCGACTGCCTCTGCTGTCGAACCTCCGCCTATTACGGTCGTTGCATCCTCTAATGATGCAAGTGTTTCCGCAATCGCGCGCGTGCCATTCGAGAACGCCTCCCACTCGAACACACCCTGCGGTCCATTCCAAATGACAGCCCTGCTATCACGGATCGCCTTAGCATATTCCTCGGTGGTATTCGGTCCAATGTCCATCACCATGCAGTTAGTTGGAATAGCATCGACTCGGACTGCGAGCGCATCCGCGCCCTCTGCGAACGTGTCGGCAACTACGACGTCGAGAGGCAGCAACAACTTCGCGCCGCCGCCATCTAACTGCCTTATGAGTCGCTTGGCAAACGCAATCACGTGGCTTTCGACCGGCGATTCGCCTACATCATGCCCTTGCGCCTTCAGAAACGTCGCCGCCATGCCCCCGCCGATGAGCAGCAGATCAACCTTATCAGACAGATTACCCAGCACTCCTATCTTGTCGGATACTTTGGCTCCACCCAAAATTGCGGCGAATGGCGTGGGTGGATCTTTTAGCAAACATCCCAGAACCCGCAGCTCTCTCTCCAACAGCAATCCAGCCACTGAAGGCATGTAGCGCGTTACGCCAACGTTCGATGCGTGCGCGCGATGCGCCACTCCGAATGCGTCATTGACGTACAGTGTCGCCAGAGATGCCAGCGCTTGTGCAAATTCGGCGTCATTCCCCTCCTCTCCGGGGTGGAAGCGCACATTCTCCAGCATCAGCACTTCACCGGGAGCAAGGCGGGACACCATCTCACCGGCACTGTCGCCTATCGTATCTGTGCACTGAAAGACATCGGCGTCAAGCAGATCGCTCAGTCGCCGCGACACTGGAGCCATTCGCAGGGACTCGACTACCCGACCACGGGGACGACCAAGATGTGAGCAGACGACGACCTTGCATTCTTGCTCCAAGAGGTAACGTATCGTGGGAAGTGATACTCGAATTCTGCTGTCGTCCGAAATCTCGGTCGTTCCGGGCTTGAAGGGCACGTTGAAATCTACTCTGACGAGCGCGGTCTGCTCTCGCACCTCCACATCCTGAACGCTCTTCTTCTCAGTCATTTCTCTGCCCCGTCAGCGACTGCTTGTGAGCATTCCGATGTACTCTCGAATCCGAGACTTACCTTCAGGGGCAACGTCTTCGATTTCGAGGGCTGCCAGCGATTCCGCCTTCAGGGTATCCGCCATCTTCTCGCATGCAGCGCGCGCTCCCAGCCCATCTATGACCTCACGTAACTTCAAGGCATCGTCGGATTCCAGCACACGCTTGAAATAGATTTCGCCCAGCGCGCGCTTTTCGCTAACAGTTGCATTCTCAAGCGCATACACGACCGGAATGAGCTTCTTTTTGTTCAGCACCTCGACATTCGGTTGCGAGTTCCCGTTTCCGCCCCACAGCGCCGCGAGGTCCGACCGCACTTGCAGCGCAATGCCCAGCCTCTCACCGCAAGTTGCGAGAGCATTCCCTGTTTCAGCGCCAGCGCCCCCTACCAGCGCGCCAATCTGCATCGCGCACCCAAGCAGCGCACCGGTCTTGTCCGTCGCCAGACGCATATATGCTTCAACGCTCAGGTCAATCCGCTCCTGAGCCTCCAGGTCGCGGAACCGGCCTTCGCAAGCGCGCAGACCCGCTTTGTCCACAAGTCTTACGACATCGAAGACGCGCTCATCGGGCACGCCGCGGTCGGCAAGACGCAGCAGAGCAAGCCGTCCCAGCGCGTGCATGCCGTCTCCGGCGTTGATTGCCTGAGCGGGACCCCATACCCACCAGACGGCATCGCGCTCGTTTCGCTGGGGGTTTCCTTCCTGAACATCGTCATGAATCTCCGCGAACTTGTCCACCAGCTCCATGGCGGCGGCGGCAGGCAGGCAAGCATCAGCATCGCCGCCGACGGCTGTGCAGGCCAGCAGAGTCATCACACCGTGCATCCGCTCCTGTCGCCGCGGCAAGTCACCGTCAAGAGCGTGCGCGCCCCGCCAGCCGAGATGGTAGCCCATCATGTCGTAGAGTGGAAATCCTCGCTCATTGACAATTGCCATTAGCTCGGCGTCCACGCGTTCAGTGAGTTCGTCTATGTGCGTTGATGTAGTCAATCTTTCCACTGGATACCAGAATCAATACTCTTCGCGAGAGTAATTCTTGGATTCACTCCGTCGCGTACAGGAATGCGATGTACCGTCGTATAACCACTGCGCACACACCATATCCGTACGTCCGGACTTTTGTCTATAAGATATTGGGATGCCTTGGGGTCATCATTACCTACGTTATGCTCTCCGCTCTCGGTATGTATTGCGACAATCCTTCCTTTTTCTTTAATACCATGTCCTAATACCATATCCTACTCGCACAAGCAACCGGAGGTTTTCTCTTCAACCGGAGGTTTTCTCTTAGATTTAGTCGCCCACTCGTGTGAAGAGATATGCAGGAGGGTAGCGCGAGCGCCCTTTGAGCAAAATGGGCTCTGGTCTCCCGCCTACACCGGAAAGATGGGAAGAGCACGAAATCACCACTGACCGTCATCTCAGCTCCTTCCCAAGAACAGCCTCAATCTCCTCCCTCGAAACTGCCCCCTCCCGAAGCACCCTCATTTTATCGCCGCTAATATCCATAATCGTTGAAGCCACGCCGCCCAGCGCATCTCCGCCGTCCAGTACGAAGTCAATTGCATCGCCGAATTCACGCCTCACACTTGCTGCGTTCGTAAGGGCGGGCCTGCCGCTGAGGTTCGCGCTTGTGCCTGTGATAGGCGCGCTTAGCGTCTTCGCAATCGCTCTCGGCACGGGGTGGTCCGGCACTCTTAGCGCGACCGTGTCAAGCCCTGCTGTCACGATATCAGGTATGCCTGCGCTCTTGCTAACGACGAGTGTCAGCGCACCCGGCCAGAACCGCTCCATCAGTGTCCAAGCCGCCTGTGGCATCTTTTCGGCGCACATCCTCACCTCCTCCGCTTCCGAAAGCAGGAGCGGCAACGCCATTCCCTCCGGACGTCCCTTCAGCTCATATATCTTCAGAACTGCGGACTCATCGAATGCATTCGCCGCAAGCCCATACACCGTATCGGTAGGAATAGCCGCTACACCACCGCTCGCAAGCACATCCACGGCGGCTCTGATTTGCTCATGCATCGCATCGTGTAGCGGTAAAACGGCCATCTGAATCTCCACTTATGGTTGAATTAGTATATCATAGATGGTAGATTTTAATGACCCTGCGCGAGTTTCGACAACCCTAAGGTAATGGGTAGATGTTGAAGGAAGACAGCCCCATAGGCCGAACAACAACAATCGGATCCCCAACGACAGGCCGCGTGCAACGCGAGACTGTCGTCGTCATCGATTTTGGCTCGCAGTACAGCATGCTAATCGCTCGCCGCGTGCGTGAGAGCAGCGTCTATTGCGAGATTATCCCACACACCGCGGACTGGGATTCCGTCTCCCGCCTGAATCCGAAGGGCATTATACTATCCGGCGGACCCGCAAGTGTTTATGAAGAGAACGCTCCCCTCGCCCCCGAGTGGGTGTACGAATCCGGCCTGCCCGTACTCGGCATCTGCTACGGCATGCAAGCTATGGCGTACCAGCTCGGCGGCAAGGTAGCGCCGTCATCCCACAGAGAATACGGTCACGCCGTGATGGCTCGTGGCTCGGACTGCGAGCCGCTCTTCAAAGGATTGCCCCAGTCCATGCCGGTGTGGATGAGTCATGGCGACCAGATCACGGAGACGCCACCGGGTTTCAAGTCCCTCGCGCGCTCCGAGAATTCACCGGTGGTGGTCATGGGCAACGGCGCCGGCATGCTCGGCTTGCAGTTCCACCCCGAGGTCGCTCACACGCCACAGGGTAAGAAGATCATCGAGAACTTCCTCTACCAAATTTGCGGCTGTGAAGCTCTATGGACGCCCGGCAACTTCGTAAGCGACAGTGTGGAGCGCGTCCGCAAGCAGGTCGGCGACGGCAAAGTCATCTGCGCTCTGTCCGGCGGCGTTGACTCGGCGGTAGCGGCTGCGCTAATTCAGCGCGCCGTTGGAGATCGCCTTACCTGCATCTTTGTGAACAACGGCATGATGAGGAAAGGGGAACCACAGGCTGTCAGCGACACATTCCGGCGCCATTTCCAAGCTAACTTCATCTACACCGATGCGACCGAGAACTTTCTCGGCGCGCTCCGAGGCGTCATCGATCCTGAGCAAAAGCGTAAGATTATCGGCGAAGAGTTCATCCGCGTCTTCGACGAAGAAGCCGCGCGAATCGGCGAAGTTGATTTCCTGGCGCAAGGCACGCTCTATCCAGACGTCATAGAAAGCGAGACGACCGACAACACAGTCTCCGCCAAGATCAAGTCGCACCACAATGTCGGCGGGCTGCCTGAGCACATGAAACTCAGCCTCGTCGAACCTCTGCGCTACCTGTTCAAGGATGAGGTGCGCGGCGTCGGCTTGGAACTCAACCTCCCCGAAGAGATTGTCTATCGCCAGCCCTTCCCTGGACCGGGCCTTGCCATTCGCATCATCGGTGAAGTAACGCACGACAAACTGACGGTGCTACAAGATGCCGACGCCATTGTGATGGATGAGGTCCGCAGAAACGACCTCTACCGAGAACTGTGGCAGAGCTTCGCCGTTCTAACGGACACCCGCAGCGTGGGAGTAACGGGCGACTTCCGCACATACGGCCATGTCATAGCCATCCGAGCCGTCAGCAGCGAAGACGCCATGACCGCGGACTGGGCGCGCATTCCCTACGACGTGCTTGCGCGCATCTCCACACGAATCGCCAACGAAGTCCCAG
>JAGGDZ010000285.1 GCA_024648655.1 Chloroflexota bacterium
CGGCCGCTCCGCCTTGTTGCCGACAAGCAGCACGGTCTTGCCGGACCTGTGCAGTTGCTGAGCGATCTCCTGGTCAGCTGCGGTCAACTCCTCCCGACTGTCCAACACGAATAGCACCACGTCTGCCTCCGCGATGGCATGTCGCGTCTGGTCGTGCACGGCTTCCAGGAGGCGACTGTCTTCGCTCGCCATAATTCCACCGGTGTCAATCAGGCGAAAAGGACGCCCCAGCCATTCGGCGGCCCCGTAATGGCGGTCGCGGGTAACGCCGGCAGTCTTGTCCACCAGGGCGACGTGGCGTCCCATGATGCGGTTAAACAGCGTGGACTTGCCCACATTTGGGCGCCCCGCTATCGCAACAGTAGGTGTGGGCATGATTCTCTGTAGAATGTTGAAAATGGGAGGTGTACGAAAAACCGCAAGACTGGCGTCAAAACAGGCGTCTGCGACGACTGGTGGACGGAATCTGCAGTTCCCCGCGATATTTGGCAACGGTTCGTCTGGCGATACTGATGTTCTTTTCTTGCAGCATGGTAACGAGTTGTTGGTCCGTCAACGGCTTTCGGGAGTCCTCTGCGCCTACCATCCTGCGTATCGTATCCTTGACACTGACAGAGGACATGGCGTCCCCTTCGAACGATTTAAGGCCGCTATGGAAGAAGAATTTGAGCTCGAAAACTCCTTGCGGAGTGTGCATGTATTTGTTGGTGGTCACCCGACTCACCGTTGATTCATGCATGCCGATGTCATCCGCAACGTCCTTCAAGACCAATGGATTCAGGTAAGCCAGGCCCTTGTCGAGGAAATCGCGCTGGAATACACATAGACTGTTCGAAACCTTCATCAGGGTCTGCCTGCGTTGTTCAATGCCTTTTACCAGCCAGACCGCGGAGCGAAATTTCTCTTCCAGGTATTCCTTTGCGTCTTCCTGTAGCCCATCGCCTCGCCGCAGCATTCGCTGGTACTGCGCATTGATGCTCAGTTTCGGCACGTCGTCGTCGTTCAGCGTGACCTGGTACTCCTCGCCAATCTTTACGACATACACATCATGCACAATATATTCGAC
>JAGGDZ010000128.1 GCA_024648655.1 Chloroflexota bacterium
TCGAGGAGACGGTAGAGCAGCCGCAGCTCTCCGCCCGCTACTACGAACTGCGCCTGTCGGAGGGATACGCGCTTGTGGACTTCAACGGAGAGGAGACGGTAGCGCAGGTGGGCGTGGACTGCCATAGCGGGCGCTTCTGCTGGTGGGGTGGCAATGGCGATCTCATTGACACCACGCTTGAGCGCGAGTTCGACCTCTCCGGTGTGGACGAAGCGACGCTGGAATTCTGGATGTGGCACAACATTGAAGAGGGCTGGGACTACGCCTACGCCAGCGTCTCAACCGACGGCGGCAACAGCTGGACCACGCTGGACGGCGGCCACACCACGCGCGAAGATCCCCTGGGCGCGAACTACGGCGCAGGCTTAACCGGCAAGAGCGGCGGCGGGAAAAGCGCCAGGTGGTTGCGGGAGCGTATGGACCTGTCCGACTACGCGGGCATGGAAGACGTCCGCATCCGCTTCGAGTACATCACCGACGATGCCGTCAACCTTGGCGGCATCCTGATTGACGACATCGCCATACCCGAACTCGCCTTCACGGACGACGCCGAGACCGACGGCGACTGGCGCGCCGATGGTTTCCGCCGCACCGACAACACTCTGCCGCAGAGCTACATCCTGCAGGTCATAGAGTTCGCCGCGGATGGCAGCGTGTCAGTCACCAGACAGCCGCGCGACTCCTTCAGCATCGAAGGCTTTGGCGAAAGCCTAGAATACGCTGTTCTAGTCATCTCCCCCACCACGCACACCACCTACCAGCCCGCAGCCTACTCCCTTCACGTAACCACCCAACAACGCCGCTGACCCCATCTGTCCTGTGCATCTTGTGCCTATCCCCTGACACCTAACCTTTTACCTTCGTGGCGAATCGGCAATCATCCGGTCCAGCACGTTCGCCGTAATCGCCTGCACCATCGGATGCACTCCAAACGTCCCCGGGCTGCTCCCAACCGTAACCGAGTTCGTCGCAAGCCGCGCAGGTATATGCCCCGGTGGACATGACAACCCTTCCGGCCACCATATCGTCCCCGCGTTGAACACCCAATTGCCTCGCTCGCACGGATACACTACCGCAGAATGAGCAGGCTCTCTCGGCTCTTTGTACCCTTGAAACAACTCGCTCTCCGCCACCACCTCCAGCCCCGGAATATCCGCCGGCGTCCCATGGAACTCCCACCCGATGATCGCCGGTATCCTGTCCCCCTCGCTCAACCCCATCCCCTCGTAGATCCAGTGCTGCGGATTCGTAACCGTCCAGTCCCCGTACCCAGGACCGTAGCTTGTCACCCCCATCAGCCTCGCCTCCTCCCCGTCGAACAGCCGCTTCCGTGAGAACACACGGCACGGAGCTCCCCCCACCTCGCTCTCGTGAAACTCGATCTCCCAATAGACCGAGTTCCCCGAAAAGAACCCGATGCTCATCCCCGCATCCCGCGCCGCGATCACGTTCTCGAACATTTGGCGCGACCAGTATTCGTCATGCCCAACCGACAGGAACGACTTGCACCGATCCAGCGTCTGCGGGTCCAGATGCAGGTCCATATTCGAGCAGTACGCCACATCGTACCCCTCCTTCTCCAGCCAGAACGCCATCGGATGCTCCCACAGCAGGAACTCCCCCGAACCCAGCGACAGCGGCGCGTCCAGCACCTGGCAGTATTTCGCGTATGGCCGGTCGAAGCTCGCCCGCACCTCCGTTCCCTGGTACCAGACATTCGGCGTCCCGTCCGTGTAAATCGAATCATTCCCGGGCCACTTGTTGTACGCTTGCCATGTGATGTCGCTCACCTGAAACAGCAAGTCCGCCTTCCGCCGCGACTTCACCACAAAAGTGATGTAGCTCTGCACTCCGTACTGCCCTCCAGGCTCCATATCATGTTGATAACCTTCCACCCGGGACAGCTTCGCCAGATACACCCCGCTCTCCCAGTCGTCCGGTATAGTCAGCCGAGCGCTCACCTCCCAAGTGCACTCCCGCACCCTCTGCATCCCCATCGCCGGCACCGGCTGCGTTCTCCCACGAAAGGGCCCCATCCGCCCCAGGTGCCTGCCGCCCAATCCGTCGTACCATCCAAGCCGATAGAAGTCGATAGTGTACTCTCCATCCGGCTCCATGCTCACCATCAAGTCGATAGACTCCCCCGGATAGGCGCTCGTCTTCGACGCATACCCCTGTATCGCCGAAGATGTCAGGTGCCGCACCAGCGGAAACGACGCCAGCGTAACCGGATCGTCAAACCGCACATTCCGTAGCTGCCACTCCGGCGTTCCCGCCTTGCGATTCTCTTCCACCGTCGGATTATCTCTGGTAATGTTCATAATGCCCCCATATCGCTCGCCTGCGTACTCAATCCAGTCCGAAGCCTCGTCTTCGCGCTCCAACTTACCATAAGCCCACTCCACATAAAAACCCCGTAACAAAACCACCCAATACTACCCAATACTACCCAATACTGATACTCAATACCCACTCCCAATCCTTGACACCACACGCCGCCGCAGGTATAAACTTTTCTAAGAATAAGAAAAGGACAAAGTTCCCACGACTGGAGATGCCGCACTCCATGACACTAGCCCGCTCCGTCCCCGCAATCCTCGCAATCGTCCTGCTTCTGATAGCCTACCCCGGCAACCCAAGCACCGCCGTCGCGCAGAGTTCCTGCGCCGGAACTTCTATCGACATGTCCACCACGACTGGCTCTTGGTCATCCGCATCCTGCCACTCACCAAATAGGCCGATTGATCCTGAAGGGCCCGGCGACGGCATATACTACGCCGTTTACTACGACATCTTTGTGCCCCATACATCCGAAGTAACCATAACCTTGGAGTCTTCAACGGACACATTTCTCTACCTGCTCACCGGGGCCGGCAGAAACGGCGAAATACTTGCCAGAAACGACGACATCAACTACGACGCCGGCATCCTCAACTCGCGCATCACCTATACACTCGAACCCAACGACTACTCCATCGAAGTTTCAACCTACGCCAGAGAAGCTACAGGCGAATTCACGCTGACCATAGACGGCATCGACTTTGTTACACTCGGCGACGACGGCGACCGTGCCGCCCTCATCGCCCTCTACAATGCCACGGACGGCGACAATTGGACCGACAACACAAACTGGCTCACCGACGTCCCCCTGTCCGAATGGTACGGCGTCCTCACAAACGAAGCCGGTCGCGTCGAAGAACTTCTCCTGCAGGAGAATCAGCTCACCGGACAAATCCCAGCAGAACTCGCTCGACTCGATAAGCTTATATCTATCTTCTTCGAGAATAACCGGCTGACTGGGGAGATTCCTTCCGAACTAGGCAAACTCGAAATGCTGAAAGGTCTGAATCTCAACAACAACCAACTCACGGGCACAATTCCGCCCTGGCTGGGCAACCTAGCCCTACTTGAAAGCCTCAATCTCCAAGGTAACCAATTCACCGGTGAACTTCCCGGCGAGCTAACGCTACTCGGAAATCTGGACACGCTATTCTTCAGTAGCAACGCAGGCCTATGCGCTCCGACGGACGCCGCATTCCAGACTTGGTTGCAATCCATAACCAACTCTAACGGCGATTTATGTGAAGAGGATGCGACACCCACGCCTGAGCCTACGCCCCCTCCGCCACCTGCAACCACCGAGTGCAGCGAGCACATCTCCAACTTCGCGACCTACGGCCGCACCTTGACAAGCGACTGCACCTCCGAAAACAGGACTGCTTTCGGCGATCACTATGCGAGCCATTTCACTTTCACCCTCACTCATACCACAACGGTCGAAGTGCTGCTCAGATCACAATACATCGACACATACATCTTCCTAATCGACGACGAGGGCGAAACCATAGTCGATATAGACGACTACATCGGCAGAAACGCCGGCTTCCGCAAAGCGCTCCAACCCGGCGCCTACACAGTCGAGGTAACCACATACAGAAACGCCAACACCGGAGACTTCGACATCACCTTCCGACGCCCGGAATTCGAAGCGCTCAAAGCGCTCTACGAATCCGCCGGCGGCGCAGACTGGGCGCGCAAGGACAACTGGCTCTCGAACGCTCCCCTCTCCGAATGGCAAGGCGTCCAGACCGATAGCGAAGGCAGAGTGACCATAGTAAACCTCCTCGCAAACAACCTAACTGGCGAGATTCCCTCCGAGCTTCAAGATCTCACCTACCTCGAAGGGCTGTACCTGGGCAGAAACAACCTGTCCGGCGCCATACCCAGAGAACTGGGCAGCCTTTCGGCGCTCCAGGTTCTGTTGCTTTCGGACAACGAGCTTGACGGCCGCATTCCGGCGCAGCTTGGCAATCTTGAGAACCTGCGAGAGCTGTACCTCAGCCGCAACCGACTCAGCGGTCCTATACCTGCAACCCTCGGCAGGCTCGACAAACTGTACAGACTGCACATGGCTGCTAACGAACTGAGCGGCAGCATACCACGCGACTTGAGCAACCTCTCCAGCCTGCGCCAGCTCTCGATGAGCGACAACCGCCTGACAGGTTCAATACCGCCCCAACTCGCAACTCTGGATAAGCTGACGCATCTCTACCTCTGGGGCAACGAACTGACTTCGGGCGGGTTCTTCCTGCGTCTGGGCGACATGGACAGCCTGCGATTTCTCGACATCGGCGGCAACCGGATAGCCGGCGCGCAAATGCTGCCGGAACTGCATAAGCTAGACAATCTGACAGGCCTCGGTCTCCACGACTCCGAACTCGTCAACTCAGATCTGCTGGACTATATGGATGAACTTCAGGCGCTCGATCTTGAGTTCCTCAATCTTAGAAGCAACGATCTGTCCGACCCTCGAATACTCGTTGGGCTGTCTCGCATAACCACAATCCAGCGGCTGGCAATCAACGACAATGACTTCAGCGGGCAACTCCCCCGCTCCATGACCGCGCTTACCCTAATGCGAATCTTCTACTTCCACGACAACAAGGGCCTTTGCGCCCCCGCCGACGCCGAATTCCAGAACTGGCTCATCAACATCCGAGATGTCAATGGACCCAACTGTACGGCCGCCGCCCCGACAGGAGCGCGGGCGCTCCTTGTCTCCAAGGCGCTCGCAGATAGCAGTACGTTGCCAGCTAGGAGCCGCTTATCGGTGGACATAGCGTCAGATGCCCACAGCCTGAGCCTTCTCGAATCAATACAGCCCGACAACTAAATCGCTTCAAATGCAAGAGAAAACGAACACCCCCTGCACCAAAAGCAGGGGAATAATCACCGGAATAATAAAGCCAAACTCTGAGACATCAAGCGGCAAGCTAACCGCATGCCAACCTCGAAGGAACGAAAGACCGCACAATGGCAGCACACGCCCGGCATTCCCACCGACGCTCCGAACACAATCATGCTGAGCAGGCCGAAAGACGTCACGCCGGTGGTCATAGCCACCGTCACTACGGCGAAACCATGCTCAGTGTTGAGGATGCACTCGAACGCATCTTGCTGCACTTCCATACCCTGGAAGCCAAGCCGACCCCGTTGCTGGACACCATCGGACAAGTCCTCGCCGAAGACGCACTCGCAACACACGACATCCCGCCTCTTGACAATTCCGCCATGGACGGCTACGCGCTCCGGGCAGCAGACGTCCACGGCGCGTCCGCCGACAATCCCATCACACTCAAAGTCGCAGGCGTAGTCGCCGCGGGCGAGCTGCCCAATGTAGCGGTAACCCCCGGACACGCAGTCCGCATCATGACCGGCGCTCCCGTCCCCGATGGCGCGGATGCCGTTGTGCCCTTCGAGGACACCGACGAAATGCAGCGCCGCGCAGGCGGCCTGCCCCTCAGCGAAATCGCCGTCCGATACCAGGTCGCCATCGGAGACGACATTAGACCCGCCGGACAGGACGTCCGCAAAGGCGAGTCGGTACTCAAAGCCGGCGTAATGCTCCGTCCCTCCGAAATCGGTGTCCTCGCTTCTCTCGGCCACGACTCTGTGAGCGTCTTCCGTCGGCCCGTAGTCGCAATCCTTGCCACCGGCAACGAGCTGCTCGAACCCGGAGACCCATATAAGCCCGGAATGATATACGACAGCAACACATACAGCATCGCTGCGAGCGTCGCGCGCTATGGCGGCATACCCAAGCTCATCGGTATAGCCCGTGACAACCTGGAATCCATGAACGCCAGCCTGAAAGACGGTCTCGATTCAGACATGCTCGTAACATCCGCAGGGGTCTCCAAAGGCGACTACGACATGGTAAAGGACGTCCTCACCCAGCACGGCGAAATAGACTTCTGGTCGGTCCGCATGCGCCCCGCCAAGCCCCTCGCATTTGGCATCCTCAACGCAGGCGAAGGCAGAAAGGTGCCCCTTCTCGGACTCCCCGGCAACCCCGTCAGCGCCCTTGTCGCATTCGAGCAGTTCGGCAGGGCGGCTATCCGCCGCATGCTTGGCAAGCCCGACGCGCCCAAGCCCACCATCACCGCCGTCCTCGACGAGCCGATACACAACACCGACAGCCGCAGGGTGTTCGCCAGAGCCGTAATACGCCGCGAAAACGGCATCTATCGCGCATCGCTCACAGGCGACCAAGGCTCCAACCTACTTACATCCATGACACGCGCCAACGGACTCGCCATCTGCCCCGAAGACCTCCCCGTCAAGCAGGCCGGCGAATCCGTCCAGGTCCAAATGCTCGACTGGACAGAAGAAACCTTCTAGTCTATCCTATCCATCCTGTTAGCCTCCGTTCTGACCGGCTCCCGCACTGACCGCCTGAAAACCCACAACTCACAGGAGAAATAACCTTGACCATCGAAGATTTCACCCAGCGTGACGAAGAGGCTGAGAACTACCGTCAGTTCGTCATATCCGAAGAACACGCAGCCATCAATGGCGCAGCCCTGCCCCTCATGATTGTCAACCGTCTCGGCTACATGGACAGGCAGACGCTCGAAGAAGAACCCACCGCCGACTCCGACGTCGCCCCCTACATAGACCTCATAGTCGCCAGCAGCAGCAACGACGCCGACTACCTGCTGCCCGACACCCCCCTAAAAGAAGCCCTCTTCCGCATTATACTCGCCAACGGCAACCGCCCCATGGACGCCGAAGAAATCAGCGGGATACTCAGCGAGCGTTGGGCAATGTCCGCCTACCCCCGCAACCTATCTCCCCACGTAATCAACCGCCTCCTAGAAAACGGCGCCAACTACTGCATCGTTCCGGTTGAAGATCCCGACGAAGGCGAGGTTGCCAAGTAAATCGAATGGACATCACAGGCCTCGCCGTGGGCGTACTGGGTTGATTGTGTCGGTGGCGGCTTTACCATAGCCGTATAGCAGATTCGTCGAACGCGCACCGTCGCCGAGAGTGCGGGAAAAGCAGCAAACGAAACGTCCAGAACTGTGCTTTGCAGAATCTCCATATCCGATTTAGCGGAAGCCCGGGCTATTGCTATCATCTCACCTCAGCCACCTGCGCCGCCACCGTCCGCCGCATAAACTCCGCCAGCGATCTCAGCGCATCCTCCAACGCCGATTCCCACTCCGCGCCCAGCGCATCCATCGGCAGCCGCACCTGCGTATTCCCCACCTCCGCCTGTCGCCCCAGCGCTCGCTGCATCGCGCCACGCGCCCCCCCGATCTCCCCCCCATACCGCAGCACCACACGGTTTCGCTCCCGCGTCACGGACTCGATCCCCGCCTCCTTCGCGTACAGTCGCAGGCGTGTGACATACAGCAGATTCACAACCTGCCACGGCAGCGGCCCGAACCGGTCCCGCAACTCATCCTCGATCTCTACCACCCTTGCCCTGATCACGTCCTCGTCCGCCTCTTTGCCAATACCCGCGGCCGAGTTTGCCGAAGCGCCGTGTTCATCCTCTTCACCTGCCGACGAAGTCCCCGACACTGAAATTCCCAGAGTGACAATCCGCTGGTACATACGCAGCCGAGCAGGCAAATCCTCGATATACTCCTCCGGTATGCTCGCCGGCACCCCAATATCCAACGTCGGCTCCGTCCGCTCCTCTTCTTGTACCGCGCTCCCGTCAATCGCCCTGCCATTCGCATTCCCATTCGCCATCGCACCCTGACCACTGTGAATTGACAACCGATTACTCACAATTCCCTTCCCCCTAGCCCGCAGCTCCTCCACTGCGTTCGACAGCAACCGCGTGTACAGATCGAACCCCACTGCGCTGATATTCCCGCTCTGCTCCGCGCCGAGGATATTCCCCGCCCCGCGTATCTCCAGGTCCTTCATTGCAATCC
>JAGGDZ010000407.1 GCA_024648655.1 Chloroflexota bacterium
TATCTCGCGGCGTGTGGAAGTGGATTCGGTCTCCGAACTGCTCCGGCGTAATAGCCTCATCATCTGGCGATACCCTTTCGATAGGTTGTCGAGTTACAACTTCAAGGGCGAGACTACGCCTCGGACCTGGCAAGGTCCGTGCCCATGGCTATCGGACTTCGTTCAGCCCGCGCCACCGGAAACATTATGCAACGGCAATCAGATGTGTTCGATTACCGTGAGTACCGTGGGGCGTTGCCTAGTCTCACCGTAGATGAAATCTCTGACCGACTTCGTCAGCCGTGATCTCACCTCTTCTAAATCTAAGCTCTCGCCATCCAGGTCTTCTAGTGTTGATGAAACCTTTTTAGAAATTTTTTCGGATAAAATATTAGAATCGTCCCACGCAATGAACCCCGACGACGTGATGCTGGGTTCCGACAGTAGAAGACCAGTGCGGGCGCTCAGCGTAACCGCCACAGTCACCACGCCGTTCCTGGACAGCCGCATCCGCTCTCCGAGTACCGCGCTGTCCATATCCCACAGACGGTTTCCGTCTATATAGATATAGTTCGCCCGAACCGTATCCACCACGTCCCCGCTGGCCTCGTCCAGCTCCAGCACGTCGCCGTCCTCCAGCACGAATATGCGCGAGCCCGGCATCCCCATGTCGGAAGCAATCGCCGCGTGCTGCACCAGGTGCCTGTACTCGCCGTGAATCGGCACGAAGTATCGAGGCTTCGCTATGCTGAGCATCATCTTCAGCTCTTCTCTCGCCGCGTGACCATGCACATGAACCAGGGATATGCGGCTGTACCGGACATCCGCGCCCTGTTTCAATAGGTTGTCTATCGTCTTGGCCACAAGGGTCTCGTTGCCCGGGATCGGCGAAGCCGATATTACGACGGTATCGCCGGGAACCACCTCGATGTCCCGGTGCCTCCCGTTGGCGACCCGCACCAGCGCCGACGTCGGCTCCCCCTGGCTCCCCGTCGCCACGATGACCACTTCTTCATGCGGAAGCTGCCTCGCCGCGGACAGTGGAACGACGGTGCCTTCCGGCGCTTCCAGGTACCCCATGTTCAACGCCATATTGACGTTGTTCATCATGCTCCTGCCGACCACCGCCACCTTTCTGTCGTATCTTACGGCCGCGTTTATCACCTGCTGTATTCGTGAAATGAGCGACGCGAACGTGGCGATCATCACCCTGCCCGGCGCGTCCCCGATTACTCTGTCCAGCGCGTCCCCGACAACCTGCTCCGACGCTGTGTACCCTTCCACCTCCGCGTATGTGGAATCTGAACACAGCAGCAGCGCGCCGTCGCCCACTATGCGGCTCAACGTCGTGAAGTCCGTCGGGTTGCCGTCCACAGGCGTGTGGTCTATCTTGAAGTCGCCGGTATGAACGACTACGCCCAGAGGCGTGGTGATAGCGATACCCATCGCGTCCGGTATCGAGTGACAGACTCTGAAGAACTCGACCCTGAAGGAATCTCCCACCCTGAACGAGGTGTGGGGCTCTACTACATTCAGGCGGGCTTCGTCCAACATCTTGCGCTCGCGCAACTTGACCGTAATCAGTCCGTGCGTGAGCCTCGATGAGTACACCGGAACGTTGAACTCCGCCAGCAGGTACGGCAGCGCGCCAATGTGGTCCTCGTGTCCATGCGTTATCAGGACGGCCTGTATCTTCTCGCGATTCTCCCTGAGATATGTGAAATCGGGGATGGCGAAATCAATGCCGGGCATATCCTCTTCCGGGAACATCACGCCCGCATCAATGACGACTATCTCGCCGCCGAACTCCAGCGCCATCATGTTGCGCCCGATCTCGCCGAGTCCGCCAAGGGGAATTACGCGAAGAGTTTGTTCTGACATCGGCGGCTATTCGAA
>JAGGDZ010000475.1 GCA_024648655.1 Chloroflexota bacterium
GCAAGTGCCCAACGTGACCTGACTGTCACGGAACGCATAGCACTCCAGCTCATCCGTGACATGCCTGTGGGCAAGTTCAAGAGCACCGACTGCCAGCAGATTATCCGATCAAATTTCCCCGGCCACCAGTTGGCCTCTGCCGACGGCCCTGCCTTCGGTATCATCTTCAGGCGGGACCTGCTTCCATACATGCAGAAGCGCGGGGTCCACGAACTTGGGAACCAGAGGCCCAGACAATACGAGATGACTCTCGAGGCAAAGAAGTCGCTGGCTAGGTTTTAGAAGGGACTCTTCGTCTAAGTCTGACGTATCCTCTAGGATTATATTCTACTCCTGGTTGCGTAGCCTTTCTGCGAAGATCAGATAGGCGAGAGCAGCGGCGAGGCCAATTACTCCCATCGCGGCCAACGCCAGCCTCACTGATGTCATGCCCGCGAACCATCCCACAAGTAGGCTAGAACCTACAACGAACCCCTGACCAAGTCTCTGCAGGCTTGTGACTCGTCCACGCAGCTCATCTGGGGTAAGGATCTGCGTCAGTGTCCCGTTGGTCGTTCTGAATGCCGTTTGACTGGCGGCAAAGAGTGCGATTACAACCAGCGCCACAGGCAGCCATGCAGCCTGTATAAGCGCCAGCGCAAGGATGGAACTGGCCGCAGCTGTGGCGAGACATACCATACCGCGCTTGATGAAGAACCCAAATGAGGCAATAGTAAGCGCCATCAGGAATCCGCCAAAGCCGTTGGTTGCTAGCATGTATCCGCCCACGTCTGCGCCCTTCCCAAGAATTTCGTCAGTAAACAGGGGAAGCATGAACATGACGGGCTGGAGCACTACATTTGGGACAATCGTTAGGGTGATCAAGAGGAAGAGCACACGGTTGCCTGACCAGATGTATCTAAAGCCTTCAGCCAAGTCCTGGAGAAATCCTGATGGGCCTGAAGCTGTGTGGATACGGCGAGGCTCCGCGTACGGAGTTTTCATCGGCAGAAATGCCAGTATCATTCCCACGTAGAGTAGCGACTCTATCGTAAAGTTCCAGAAGAAGCCAACTGAACTTACAAGAATCCCGCCTACAAATGGACCGACTGCTCTCGTCCCCGGTATCGTAAGGACGTTCGTGGCGTAGGCATTGCCAAGAATGTGTCTGGGCACTGTGTTGGCGATGAGAGCCTGGCGCATCGGTTGTGTAACCGACAGGCAGGCGCCACTGACAATAGCATAGGCGAACACATGCCAGACTTCGACTAGATCCAGTGCAACTACCCAAGCAAAACCAAACGCGAAAACAGCCATGAACGCCTGGATATAGGCGATTAGC
>JAGGDZ010000283.1 GCA_024648655.1 Chloroflexota bacterium
GCACCCGGTATGCGAGGGCAGCCATTATCGCAAATGCGGTGTGTTCGGCGGCGGTGTAGTCTGCATAAGGGATTTCGGGCAGAACGGGAGGACCGTCCTTGTAGCCGCTGATGTGGGAGAGGCCGGAAGTTGCCTCGGTTGTGTAGCCGATTGCGCCGTAGTTTGCCCAGGGACCGGTGTAGCCGTAGCCTGTGGATGAGACCATTATGATGTCGGGGCGGATGCAGCGCAGATCTTCATACTCCAGCTTGAAGTTTCGCATGACACGGGGCGTGAAGTTCTCGGCGAAAACATCGCTGATGCTGACAAGCTCGCGCAGTGTGTTTATGCAGTCCTCGTCGTTAAGTTCGAGGGTAAGGCTGTACTTGTTGCGATTCTGCTCGTAGAAGTTTGCGGCGCGGTCCCAGTGGCGTCCTTCGCCGCTGTTGCCGTACATAGAGCTTGTGCGATAGTTGTCGAGTCGGGCGCATGACTCGATGCGGATTATCTCAGCGCCCATGTCGCCTAGCAGCTTGATTGCGTGGGGTATAGCGATGAGCTGACCCATTTCGACGATGCGGACGCCTGCGAGAGGAAGTGTCATGCTACACGACTCCCGATGCGGTCAGAATGTTGAGGTCTTCGAGCGATAAGCCTAGGCGGTCACACAATACTTCGCGATTGTGCTCGCCAAGAAGGGGCGCGGGAGAACCTGCCCGCCAAGGGCTATCGCTCATTATGAAAGGAGCGCCAGGGTATGTAGCCTCACCGATGACAGGATGGTCGATGTCGGAAAAGTAGCCGCGCGCAGCGTACTGCTCACTGGCAAGCACTTCCGCAGGGCTGTGGACTACGCCGTAGATGTGCCCGCGCCTCTTGTGCGCCTCGCGCATGAGGTCAAACTTGCGCCACGTGGTCATTCCGTCTTCAAGCGCTTCCTGGAGAGCCTGGGCGTTGTCAAAGCGGCTTTCAGGCGTGGCGAAGGCACCGTCCTTTAGGGTGGGGGCGCCGATGAAATCTGACACACCGTCCCAATCGACGGCGCCGCCGAAGTGGATGGGGACGATGTAGCCGTCTGCGGTTGGCACAGGACTGCGCGGCATGTCGCCGGTGTACGCTGGCTGGCGCTGACGGGTGCTGCCTGCGTATGTGTAGAGCGATGTGGTGTCGCGCAGAGCGGAGGTCACGCACTCATGGATGGAGATGTCGATGTGCTGGCCCTCACCGGTGAACTGGCGGTGATACCAGCCGATCAGGGCTGAGGTGGCTGCGTTGGTGCCTGCCTTGAACTGAGTCTGGCGTAGGGCGTGCTTGAGTGGTTCTCGGTCTGCGGAGCCGAATATTTACATCAGGCCGCCGAGCGCGTAGTGGATGATGTCAGCTGCCTTGTAGTCGCGGTAGGGGCCAGTCTGGCCAAAGTTGGAAATGGAGACCATAACCAGTGACTGATTTATGGCGGACAGCGCATCGTAGTCGATGCCTAGCGAATGCATGACGCGTGGTGAGAAGTTTTCCACGAGGATGTGGGTGTCTGCGAGGAGCCTCTCAAGCAGGGACCTGCCGGTGTGTGTTTTCAGGTTGAGCGTGATGCTCTTCTTATTGGTATTGAGGTATGCGAATAGCAGGCTGCGCTCAGGGTGCGGGCCGTCGCCGGCGAATGGCGGCAGGCTACGGGCAGGGTCGCCCTGAAGCCGCTCTACTTTAATGACTTCCGCGCCGAAATCGGCGAGTAGCTTGGTGCAGTAGGGGCCTGCGACATGGTGGGTGAGGTCGAGGACGTGGACGCCTTGTAATGCTCTGTCTTGCAATGTTTCGGTATTCCGGTATCGAGTGTGTTTAATGTTAAATTGGCGCGGCAATTATAACACGCCGATCGGTAACCATACCAAGTACGGTGTGGAGTTTTGGACGGAGCCAGAAAGACACGGCAGCCTACGATTTCAGACCCGGAAGACTACGCCGCCACCAGTCTGCAATGTACAATCTCTGGGAATTGCGCTAGGTACGATTACTCGCAGTGGCAACTGGTCTAGCAACTGCGACTCCGTGCATCGCACAGAGCGTGGCACTCACTATGCCAAATACTACTCGTTCGCCTTGAGCGGCAGCGCAGAGGTCACTATAGAGTTGACATCGGCGACTGACTCGTACCTGATCCTGCTGTCCGGAAGCGGCAAGAACGGCAGCGTGATCGAGGAGAACGACGACTTTTCTGGGAACATAAACTCCCGCATAGTACGGACGCTGAATGCGGGCACCTATACGGTTGAGGCGACTACATGCCGCAATACCGCCACGGGCAGTTTCACGCTGACGATCGAAGGCCGCATCCCCTGGATAGGACATCAACGAGACAACAAGGTCGAGTACAAGGTGGGTACGGTTCAACCCACACGCACACCACAATCAGCATCCGAAACTCCAAACCCGGTGAAGGATCCTGCCGTCATTGTCCCTACTTCAATTCCCACGGCTGTCAAGGCTTGGAACGAAGCCGTGGCTACGCCTCCCGCGCCAAATGTGCTGTTCGAAAGTGCCAGCAACGAAGAGGTCATCATAAATATGGCGCGCGGCGGCACGAGCATCATTCCCGGCCACGATCACAGGACAGACCTTTGGCTCGTCCTAGACGAGCCGCACTGCGGGAAAACCTATGCGTGTGTCAAACCTAAGAACCTATCCATCTTCCCAGTGCAATGGGTTGCCACCGCGTATAACTGGTTGACCTTCATACTGGGAGACCACATGCCGGAGATGGTGATGGCACTTGAAGAACCCGCGTGGTCGTTCAGTAAGACCGGAGTTCTCACTGGGGATTTCACCAGACACTTCTGGACCGATGATCATACGCTTCATGGTCAAGAAATTACTGACATTAGCTTACTGGGACGAATACCTGGAACAGACCCACAAAAGTACACCTACAGATGGGCGCATGCGCCCGGCGTGATTATGCATGAGTTCGGACACACTGCCGGACTGACCGACCTCTACAACTACACAGGCTATAATAACTACACAGGCTATAATATTGATGCCGATGGTGATGGGAAAATAGACCGCCTGATGCACACGAATTACGGTGTGAACGCCATACCCACGAAGGACAGCGAATACATGCGTCAGGTCTATGACGACCATAGCCCACATTAGAAGAAGTCGATTCCGAAAGCAGAAGGGAGACACGTAATGCTTCAGGGAATGCGGGATAAAATGCGGCGGCGTTCGTACAAAATCTCTGCCTTCGTCGCGCTGCTTATCGCCGCGTTAGGGATAATGGTCTATACGGGCTTCGTATCGGACATCGGACTCACGCTGCTCGTCAGACTGCCTATGCCAATGCTCGGGATGGGTGCCCACCCCGAGTACGTTGGCCCAGTCTCACTCGAAGAGCGCATCATCGAGGCGGATGTGATTGCGAGAGCGAAGATGCGCTCCGTGTCTCAAAATGTCGAGGAGATAACCTATTCCGGTACGGAAGACAACGGCGAAAAGGTAGAAGGAAGTGTGTATGTCAACTCGATGGAGTTCGGCTTCGATGTACTGGAATATCTGAAAGGTGGCGGAAACGATGCGCTCACTGCTGTTGTGACTGACGAGACTGTTCCGTACAACACTGAACTGGGCGCGCGCGCTTTTGGCGGGGACCTCATCGAAATCCATAATACGCTTGGGACGACAGGGAGGCGATAATCTTTCTGAGCAAGCCTCCGACCCTGCCCAGCACGGAACGCTCGGGGCGCTACTGGCTAGGGTGGATGAGTCTTCACGGAGGACAAGTTCAAGAAGACGCCTACACCATAAACAGCCGAAGATACAAGAAATGGCTGCCGGCGGCAAAGTCGAGCGGCATCAGCGTGAACAGGAGCGCTGACGCACTCGCTGACGGCGAGCGGCACTTTCTGACGGGAGCGATTCCTGCTGATGGCAAATCGATAGACGTCGTGGCTCAGAAAACAGCCGAGAACAGTCTGTGGACAATAGGGCTTTGGGCACTGGTGGCGACTCCTCGACTATAACCCTCTCCCGCCTGAAAGACCTTATCGCCGAGTTGGAAGAAGAAATAGCCCAAGGCGATGGCTCGGATGAGTACCGCCAGTGTGTCTATGAGAAGTACAAGTGGGAAAGGGTAGTTCAGGGTTACGTATACCGGCGTATAGACCACGATATCCTTTCCGGAACAGCCGCCGGAACTGTGTTTGCTTGGGGTGCTTATCGTGTACCTATGGAAGCTCTTGTGGATGACCCCAATGCCACTTCGCTCGGAGAGTTCTGGCTTGATGGTAGGGATGCTACCCTCTTCCAACTAGGAAATCTACCTCTCATATCACCCGCCCGGCCGCTACCGCAAGGTGAGTATCGCTTTTATTACAATTATCGCCTACCCAAATATACCATCTGCGACGCTTATCCCGATCGATTGAGAACAGCAAATGAACTCGTTGTGGCCGTCTCCGCGCCCGCCGGCACCCTGCACGAAGCGTTCTTCGACCCTGTGGATGCCGCTGACGGCTCCGTGGGCGCGGATGGCGATAGCGGCGTCCTCAAGCCTGACACCTTCGATATGGAAGGCGGTACGAAGACCACAATCAGGCGCATCGCCTGGAGCAAAAGGCAGGTGGTGATGGCGCTCTCGCCCGTCACGGACCTC
>JAGGDZ010000080.1 GCA_024648655.1 Chloroflexota bacterium
CCGGTCGCTATACGGATGTCGCTTTCCACCCACTTCCTATTGAGGCGAACTTCGATGCCGGATTCCGTGCTGCCGATGCTCTCTAGCGAGTCCTCATCGAAACCGTTGTGATTAAGCACTCTGTAGTTGTTGATTACATCCTCTCCTAGCATAGCCACGAGTTCTTCAGACGTGTTTATTCGATGCGTGCCCGTCGCTATCAGGATGGTGATGTTTTCGGGCGGCACGTGGCTCAGCTCGCCAAGAAGTAAGGGCAACAGCGTTCCGCTTGGCATTGGGCGTGTGATATCACAGACCGAAATGGCTACTCTTTGGTTGGCATTGACGAGCTGTCGTGGTGGTGGCGACCCGAGTGGGTTACGAAGTGCGGTGAGTATAGCGCCCTCTGCGTCCGGCAATCCGGGCACAAAAGTCGGTTCGATGACTGTGGTGCGTTCGTCGGGCAGTTCGACTTCCAAACCGTCGCGCCCGTAAGCCAGCCTGACTTTCATCACGTTCTCTCAGTCGCTGTAATATAGTGGCGCATGACACCGCGTTTCTGCCCGAGAGGCGTTACATCGGTGAAGCCCGCCCTCAGAAACGTGTTCGGCGAACCCATGTATGTGTATGAAGGCGCCGTCGGCTCTACCGGGTATCCTTCTACAATGGCAGCACCCTCTGATGCCGCGTACTCAACAGCCGCATTCAATAAGCCAAGTGTCATGCTCTGTCTGCGATATTGACTTTCGATGAAGAAGCACACAATGGACCACACAGGCTTGTTGTCAATTGGCGGAAGGGCGCGGTATCGCTCCAGTGCGGCGTATGAACTACGCGGGGCGATTGAACACCAGCCGATAGGCCGGTCGTCGTGGTAGGCGAGGATACCCGCTGCTTTGCCTGATCGCACTTCGTTATTTAACGCTTCGATACGTTCAGACTTAGAGGAGTTCCGGAACTCCGAGCTTGTCATACGCCAGCGCATGCACGAGCAATAGCTGAACTTGCCGTGCTCGATGGAGAAGTGTTTGAGGTCAGACAGGCGG
>JAGGDZ010000006.1 GCA_024648655.1 Chloroflexota bacterium
CGATTACCAATGAACTGGTTAACTGGCCAATCAATGAACTCTTTCAGGAGAACGTAATGGTACAGACACAAACACGACGGCTCTCATATATACAGGCGGTAAATGAAGCGCTGCGACAGGAGCTTGAGCGCGACGAGTCGGTTATAGTCATGGGCGGGGACATCGCGGGCGGCGGAGAGAGAGACCAGTTCCAGGACGCCTGGGGCGGCCCAATGCGCCTTACCAAGGGGCTGGTCGGCGACTTCGGTCGCCAGCGGATCAGGGACACGCCCATCGCGGAGTCCGGCTTCATTGGTGCGGGAGTAGGCGCGGCGGCGACGGGTCTGCGGCCAGTGGTTGACCTGATGTATGTTGGCTTCCTCGGCGTCTGCGGCGACCAGATCCTGAACAACGCGGCGAAGATTCATTATATGTTCGGGGGCAAGGTCAAAGTGCCGCTGACAATTATGACCGGCACAGGCGCCGGCACAAACTCGGCGGCGCAGCACTCGGAGACGGTCTATTCGGTGTTCACACACTATCCGGGGCTTAAGGTGGTCGCGCCGTCCAATCCGTATAATGCCAAAGGTCTGTACGCGGCATCTATCCGCGACGACGACCCGGTCATCATTTGCAACAACCGCCAGCTCATGGGAGTTCGCTTCGATGTGGATGTGCCGGAGGAATCCTATGTAGTGCCACTAGGCAAGGCGGACGTTGCCAGAGAGGGTACAGATGTAACCCTCTTGGGTATTAGCTACATGACGCAGATTTGCCTCCAGGCGGCAGATGACCTAGCGGCGCAGGGATATTCTGCCGAGGTCGTTGACCTGCTGTCACTTTCTCCGATGGACGACGAGGCAATCCTTGAATCCGTGCGGAAGACGCGTCGCATCGTAATCGTGGACGAGGATTATCCACGATGCAGCATGGCAGGAGATATTGCCGCCCTGGTGGCAGAGGAAGCGTTCGACTATCTCGACGCGCCGCCCAGACGCGTAACTCCGCCTCACACCTCAGTGCCGTACAGCCGCCCGCTTGAGGCGCTGTTCGTGCCCACAAAGGAGCAGGTCGTGGCTGCCGCCCTGGAGACGCTGGAATAGCAATCGCACCGGAACTTGTTTAGAACATTGGGAAAGCGAGAGCCTTAGAATAATGGCAGTGCAGATAGTTATGCCCAGACTGGGCGACTTCATGACCGAAGGCATTGTGGCAAGGTGGGCGAAGTCGCAGGGCGACGCCGTCTCTCAGGGCGAGCTTATAGCCGAAATCGAATCCGAGAAGCTGAATTACGAACTTGAAGCCACGTCGGACGGATTCCTTCATCACGCGGTTGATGAGGGCGCAACGGTTGGCGTGGACGACGTAATCGGCTACCTGCTCGCCGAGGGCGAAGAGCCTCCACAGGCGGAGCAGCCTACCGCCGCCGCAACAGCCTCTGCGCCCGCGGCAACGCCACAGAGACGCACACCACGCCGAGGTGCGGATGATGTCGTACCGTCAACGCCAGGCGCTCGCCGCCTCGCTGCCAGTCTAGGCGTGGACATATCGCAGATTACGCCAACCGGACCTCGCGGACGTGTAGTTGACGCAGACGTGCGCGCCTACCACGAAGCACAACTGCCGAAGCCGCCGCCGGGCATGCCCGAGCCGTCCAAAATCGAACCGCTAAGTGGAATGCGGCGCGCCATAGCGCAGAACATGCGCGGCAGCCTCAGCGGAACTGCTCAACTCTCTTACTTCTTGGAGGTCGATGTAACGGAGGCGCAGCGTTTGCGGCGCGAGGTAGCGCGGGAGAGCGGTGTCAGCATTAACATGGCGAGCGTTCTCATCAGGGCTTGCGCCGAGTCACTGAAGCGTGTGCCTGCGCTCAATTCAATTCTGGTCGGCGACAATGTGATGTTCTTCGACGAGGTGAATATGGGCGTTGCGGTGGCACTCGACGACGGCCTTATCGTACCGGTGCTAAAGGGCGTGCAGGACATGAGCGTGGCACAGATTGCCGAGGGCATTCAGGGTCTGTCCGAAAGGGCGCGCGCAGGCGAGTTGTCTTCCTCTGAAATCAGCGGCGGCACATTCACAATAAGCGTGCTAGGCGTGGTGGACGGCTTCACGCCTATTCTCAATCCGCCGCAGAACGCCCTGCTTGGGGTCGGACGAAGCGTGCAGAAGCCTGTCGTGCGTGGCGGCGAGGTGGTGATACGCGAAATGATGACTCTTAGCCTCACGGGCGACCATCAGGTCATAGACGGCGCTGTCGCCGCAAGTTTCTTCCGCCGGCTCCAGCAGATGGTGGAACGGCCCGCATCGCTGTTTCGATAGGCGCTCATGGCATCGACGGAGCATGAGTGGAAGATGGCGGGGAATGGATTTTACTGACGCCGCAGGCTAGAGACACCTACCCGTATAACTAATCTCCCTGCTTGCGGCGGCTCTTATTCAGCTCTTAGATTCCGTTGACTCGAGGGACTTCTGAGCCAGTTGATCCGCAGTGCAGATAAACTCCAACCCCCGTACTACGACCTCGAGTTGATCCGGCTCCATTAAGTCCGACACCATCTTGATGCGATCGTTGCCGATGCGCCAAAAGCGATCAACTGTATCATGCCCCATGTCGGTCAAATAGCAGAGCACAACCCTTCTGTCATCCGGATCAGACGAACGACCCACCAGTTTTTTCTCAACCAAGCGGTCCACTACGGTTGTTGTTGCGGAAAGAGCCCTTCCCAAATACATGGAGATGCTGCCCATTCGTAGCGCACCCTTACGCTCCAATAGCACAAGGGTCTTCAATTGGGGAATGGTCATGTCCAATGTTTCCCACTCATCCAGACGATGCAAGTGAGTTTGGCGGTTCAGATATTCCGCTGCTGCCACGAAGCGTTCTGTCAACTCTTGCCTTCTGCTGTCTTCCATAATTCTATTTACACCTAGATGTACTAATTTCACCTCGAAATCTTGACACGGCAATAAAGAAATCTCCGGCTCCAGATAACTTTCATTGCATCATGAAACTCAACGCCTGCATTATTGTTTTATATGCAAGGCTAGTCAGTAGGCAATGCGATTCTGGAATGTCAAATCTGATTCGTCGGTAGCTCCATAGCATCAGCCCTTTTCCCAACCCCAATCCTTATGACCTCACATCGCTCCGAGCCAAAACTCCATTCTAATTTGAGTGGACCGGATATACCTTGTCGCTCCCACTCTCTCCGTGCCAGTGAGAGAAATTTTGCCCAACCCGGGCATGCGCGATGTGAGCGGTGATTAGCCAGTGTACGCGCCCCTCGAAGATAGGGTGCGTGAAGGGCGTCTATGAAGAAGCCATCACGACTGCAATTGACAACTATACACTCCTCTTAATCTTTGTATCTGTAAGATAATACCACAATAGCTTTGCATAAACACGCCTTTGTTCATAATGAGATGTTGTATCGTTTAATGGATACTACTAGCTCCCGGTTGCGCCGATATGCAATCGCTGACATTCTTTCATATACAGATTCATTCTTCACTCGTTGGCGTTCATTGTCAGCATGCACCACATCCGGCAATGATGTGTTATTCTTTTCACAAGTTTCCTGCTATCCGGCCGTTAAAGCGCATGCACATCACAGGAATGGATGTGTACTTCGAAAGGCAGTCGTTCCATGACCACCAACGAACCCACCATGTCCACCAACTTTATTCAGCAAGCAATCACCGCCGACAATGAATCCGACAGGTTCGGCAGGCGAGTGCATACGCGCTTTCCACCCGAGCCGAACGGTTACCTGCACATCGGGCATGCCAAGTCCATCTGCCTGAACTTCGGGCTGGCGCGCGAGTTCAATGGTCTGTGCAACCTGCGCTTTGACGACACAAACCCCACTAAAGAGAGCGTGGAATATGTCGAATCGCAGAAGGAGGATGTGCGCTGGCTCGGATTTGACTGGCATGACCGTGAACTTTACGCATCCGACTACTTCGGCGAGCTTTACGAGTTCGCCAAGCAGCTCGTTCTCGAAGGCAAGGCGTATGTGGACGACCTTAGCCAGGACGAAATTCGTGAGTATCGTGGCACGCTCACCCAACCCGGCAAGGAAAGCCCTTACCGCGATCGCTCGGCCGAAGAGAACCTCGACCTGCTTGAGCGCATGAGAGCGGGCGAGTTCTCCGATGGCGCACATGTGCTTCGCGCCAAAATCGACATGGCGTCACCAAATCTGAATATGCGCGACCCTGTGATGTATCGCATCCTGCATACCGAGCATCACCGCACCGGGGGTGACT
>JAGGDZ010000134.1 GCA_024648655.1 Chloroflexota bacterium
GGGGGGGACGCCAAGCAACGATTGACTACTACAACACAATGGAGAGCGTAAACGGGGACCTGTATCTTTTCATCCTAGATGAAAACTATAAGGTCATTGCTCACCCGACGGTTCCTGCCAACATTGGAATGGACATCAGAGGACCATTGGGTACGGACATCACGGGTAAGAATTTCGGCGCGGAGTTCGTGACAGTGGACGACCAGGGCAAGTGGGTTGACTATATTTACCTGAACCCTTCCGCCAATTTCACATTTGAGCGCAAGCATGCCTGGATAGTTCGGCACGATAATCTGATATTCGGGTCCGGTTGGTACGAGCATACGGTGTCGTTCCAGAGTACACCCGGTAACTATGTTCGCGCTCTGGTGGGGCAAGCAATCGCTCGCTATGACGCCATCGGCAAGGATATCATTCTGTCTTACTACAATACTCCAGCCAGCGTGCATGGCCAGTATTATGTGTTCGTCGTGGATTCAAGCGACCTCCGCAGCGTGGCAAACGGAGCGCGTCCTGACCTGGTGGGGACAATTCCCGACCGAATCGACCCGACCGGCTACAACTACTCGACTGACCTCGCGTCCGCGACTACGGAAGGGGGATGGATTTCGTATGTCATACTGAATCCTGATACTGGTGAGCAGCAGAAGAAGCACAGCTGGATAGCGTTGCACGATGGTTTGATATTCGGCTCAGGTTGGTATGAATCTGGAGCGGTCAGCGCATCGAAGGACAATCCTCCAGCTTTTACACGCGCTATGGTGGAGAAGGCAATATCTCGGTACGAATCCGATGGACGTGAAGCCACATTGGCTTACTATAACTCACCGGAGAGCATTGACGGCCAGTGGTATGTGTTCATAGGCGACGAGAATGACGTGGTAATAGCGCACGCCACGGTGTCCGATAATGTGGGAATGCCTTTCGCAGATATAACCAGTCCCGACGGCTATCCGTCGGGAGCGCAGGTGTTGGCTGCGGCAAAGGAAGGCGGCGCGTGGACGACCTATACTTATCTGAACGCAGTGACCGGCAATGTTGAGACGAAGCACTCGTGGGTTACCCGGCACAACGGGATGATATTCGGGTCGGGCTGGTATGAAGAGGGCCCATCTAAGTCGGACCCTGCCGCTTATGCACAGTCTCTAGTGCATCGTGCCGTAAATCTCTACGCCGACCTGGGTCGTGAGGAAACGCTTGACTACTATAACTTGCCCGGGAGCCGCGATGGTGAATGGTACACATTCGTGCTCGACGCGAGCGACCTTCGTTCCCTGGCAAACGCGGCGAGGCCGGAATTGGTCGGTAGTATTCCCGAACTCATAGACGTCAACGGCTACAATTACGGCGAGGAGTTCGCCGCCGTAACCGAAGAGGGCAAGTGGGTGTCGTACGTGTTCAAAAATCCGGCTAAGAACGATGAGTTAGCGCAGAAGCATACCTGGCTCATCAAGCGTGGCGACCTGATATTCGGCGCAGGATACTATGAATAGATCGGCTAGATTCCTCGTTCTACCCTGTCCGTCGCCGATACTGTCCCGTCAGGCCTCTACGGATAGGATAGAATAGCCGCATGAAACGTCTTGTAGTCGTAAAATTCCATGAGCCTGCGCTCAAAGGCAAGAACCGCCCGATGTTCCTGCGCCGCCTTGCCAGCAACCTGCGCCGCGCGGTCAAGGGAACCGGAGTCAAGCGTGTCTGGCGGCAGCATCTGATGATATGCCTCGCGCTGCGCGATGACGCCGACTGGGATGCGGTGCGACGGCGTGTGGGCGACTGCATGGGGGTTGCCAAGTTCTATCTCGCCAGCAAGGTTCCGCCCGACCTGGATGCAGTGAAGAAGCTGCTACTATCTGAGCTTCCGCTGCATAGCTTCGATACTTTTCGCATAACGGCGCACCGCTCCAACAAGCGGTTTCCAATTAGGTCCGGCGAGATAAACCGGGAGATGGGTGCTTATGTAGAGGAATTGACGGGCGCAAGGGTGCGGCTCAACGGTGCCGACTTAGAGATTTTCATAGATGTGGTGAGTGATGGGATGCTGGTCTATTTCGACCCGATACAGGGCTACGGCGGCATGCCCGTCGATTCGAGTGGTGAGACGATGGCGCTGATGTCGGGCGGCATAGACTCGCCGGTTGCGGCGTGGCAGATGATGCGTCGCGGCAGCCGCGTCAAGCTGGTTCACTTTCACAGCCACCCTCTCGTGGACAGTTCGTCTATTGAGAAGGCTACCGAACTGAGCGAGATACTCACGCGATACCAGTATGACGCCGAACTGTTCCTCGCGCCGTTCGCCGGGGTGCAGCAGCGCATCATCGTGGATGTACCTCCGCCGTACAGGGTGCTGCTGTACAGGCGCTTCATGGTTCGCATCGCGGAGGCGCTGGCGCGGCAGCAGGGCATCGCGGCGCTCGTGACGGGCGAGAGCTTGGCGCAGGTGGCGTCTCAGACGCTGGAAAACATCGCCATAGTGGATTCGGCTGCGCAGATGCCGATTCTGCGTCCGCTGATTGGCTCAAATAAGAACGACATCGTTGACATCGCGCGGCAGATAGGCACATTCCCCGTGTCCATCATTCCGGACCAGGACTGTTGCTCGCTCTTCGTGCCGCGCCATCCTGTTACCAAGGGCAGCGCGAAGGTTGTGGAGCGGCTGGAGGCGTCGCTGCCGGTCAATGAGCTTGTGGAACATGCCGTAGAGCAGGTGGAGACTCGGCGGTTCGCGTTTTCTGCGAGCAGATAAGCGCACTAATAGACCTGCGTAAAGGGAGCCTCCGATACGATAATTCGCGTACTTGCATTATCGTGGTGTTTGGCCTCAGCCATTTTCTTGGTCACAAGAGGCAGCTCGAAAGATCCTGGTACGGACACTACGGTCACGTCATCGTCTCTTACGCCGTTTCGCGCCAGTGCCGCCCTTG
>JAGGDZ010000172.1 GCA_024648655.1 Chloroflexota bacterium
GGCGCAGGTTCAATGCCAAGCCCAAGCTCATCTACCGTTCTCCCTATCGTCTTGCATGTCTTCCAGAACTTCGTAGGCGCGCTCGGAAGTCCTGTCAACTGACCGTGCCGCTTCCCCGGCAGACACCGCGACGTCGCCGAACTTGTTCACGGTGTCGAACACGCCGGGCACGTTGACTGCGACTAAGCCAAGTATCGCAATCAGCAAAAACATCATGACGGTTATCAGCAGTCTGAGAAACTACTTCCAGATGTCCTCCATCAATGTCTGTCCTCCATTCACTCACCGAAGCCCAAGGGAACATGTATAGACGCAGGTAATCACGAGTTGTCGGAATCGCCCTTATCGACTCGACGGTGTCAAATCCTCTCTATTGAACTGAGAAGCGAGGGCGGAACTGCGGCTAGGGCAGTCCCCGACCAATATGAACGCTAAGCCGCGCAATAGGTCATCGCCATGCCTTCCAATGTCTGAAATAATCATCGCGAGGCCGACAAATACAATCAGGAGACCGATTGCATTACCTACGACGCTCAAAATCTACAGAAATCTCATCTCTAATTCGTCCTCCCGATTTCAGAAACTGCGTTGGCTCATTGTGTTTGCCCAATGCGTAGCAGCGCGCGCCATGCCCTCCGGGGGCGGGACACCTCGCGCCACCCGTACACCGTGACGAGGTAGATTCACATCTCAGGCGCAGAACACGGGTAATTTATGCCGATTCTGCTTGTACATATATGTTTCCGTCTTATCCAGCCTTACTTCTACGACCCGGTCTCTGCTTCAGTATCGCCGCTCATCACGCTCAACATCTTTTGGATGGATACTGTCAGCAGGTATGGAATCGCGGCTAGGGCAATCCCCGCCACCAGGGCAGTATGCCCGCCTAGTGCCTGCACCAAGTCCCTTCCGGCAAATGCGCTGACGAAAAAGCCTATGACCGCCAGCAGAAAGCCAACTGCTACGCACACGACAATCGTTATCCACAGATACTTGTCAGATATTTTTATCTCCAAATCCAACCTCCTATCGGCTCTTGTCGTAATGCATCCAAGGAACACGCTCCCATGCTTGCTATGTCGCGGCGCGTGCCTATGCCGTCGCTACTTGTATATCGTGACTCTGAAACTGACGATTTCGCCATCCACGCTTATCTCTTCGAGGTCGGCGTCGATACTGTCGTCGTCCTCAATACCGTCCTCAATGTCATCCATGCCGGATTCGGCGCGGCGCTCGCTGCTGAACACGGCGCTGCCCGCTATCTCTACAGAATCCTCGTCACCTCCGGTGACGCCGATTGCGGACGCTCTGCACCCGTTCAGCGAAGAAGGTATCAGACCGGAGCAGCCTGAGGTAGCAGCAGCATTCAGCGCGCCACCGTCAACCTTGTCCAGCGCTCGCCTGAGGTCAGCCTCGCTCGTCATGAATCCTTCACCTCTGGCATTCGCCTTCAGGATTTCCTTCACTGTAGTAGAGGAGCCGTAAACGTAAGAGCCGGCGCCTTCGAAGAGCGCGACAGCGTTTCCGTTCTCCGATTCCCATATCTCCTGGTCTCGATATGTGCCGTCGTCGTAGCCTTGGTCTTCCAGCTCATTCTTGATAGCGCCGAATTCGAACTCTCCCTTAGTGATGTAGTAGCTGCCGACGCCTGCACTGACTTCAACGTCATAAGTTACGGTGTCGGGGTCGGTCGCAAGCGCACGAGACTTGTCCTCCCACTCATCGCGAAAGTCGTCCTTGAAGTCCTCCGGATCTTCGTCTTCCTCATTAAGGAGGGAAGCCGGAATGGCACTGGATTCCAACAAGGCTTTGACATCTGTAATTTGGACCCTATGAGAGTCCTCAAGGACTAGCCCTTTCGGGTCGCTGGGGGCGCTGCCACCTCCGACGCTACCGCCGCATGACACGAGCGCTGCAAGGGCAAATACTAAAAGGGTTAACACGATAATCTTGTAGCTAGTCATCTTCACCTCTGCAAATACCACATTTATCCCAATAGGGTACTATCTTGTGGAATGAAAAATGGGCGCAGAGGGGCGACGCTCTTGGCGCAGCGTACGCCCTTAGAATGAGTCGATAGGTGAATGTGAAGAAGACTACGAAGCGGCGTGCTTCG
>JAGGDZ010000498.1 GCA_024648655.1 Chloroflexota bacterium
ATGAAGGTGTTATTGTACGTCGTGCAAGGGGACTGCACATGTACTATCGAGAACCCCTCGTGGTTCATGGCGTCCGCGATAACGTTGCCCAGGTCTCTGACTTTGGTAGATACGTGCGATGCAATGTACGAAACACCGAGCGTCAGGTAGAGGGCAAGAGGGTTGAGCGCCGCTTCGGGCTTGCCGTAAGGTGTGGAGCTGGTGATGCCATCCAACTTTGTCGTTGGAGAACTTTGTCCTTTAGTTAGTCCATAGACGGCATTGTCCATTATCACGACGGTAATGTCGAGATTGCGCGCTGCCTGCGGCGCGATATGTTCATTGCCAATGCTCAGGAAGTCGCCATCGCCCGCGACGACGACCACATTGAGGTCCGGCCGCCCCATCTTTACACCCAGCGCGATCGGAAGCGTTCTGCCATGAATGCCGTGCATCCCGTAGGGCTGCGGGCCTTCGAGCAGATGAACCATGTTGCCCGAGCAGCCGATGCCCGCCACAATCACATTATTCTCGACTGGCAGTTCGGTTTCGACCCTGCGCTGCTCTATCGCGGCTTCTAGGGCGCGCCTCACGCCGAAGTCACCGCAACCCGGGCACCACTTGAAATCGTATTCCGGATTTTTGACGCTCATACTGTTACGCTCACTTTCTGCTCTTGTTCAAGTCGCCCTGTAACACGGCTCGCAAGATCGCCAACCTTGAAAGGTAGGCCCGTGTACTGCGTGATTGACTCCGCTTTCACGCCCTGCGACCGCAGGATGCTTGAGAATTGTCCCATGTAGTTGAGTTCGGGCACGAGCACCAAGTCCTTTTGCCGCAACTCTTCGAGAAGCTCTGCCGGCAAGGGGTTGAGGTACATGGTGTAGTACCAACCGATGTCAATACCGTTATCGACAATAACATCATACGCAGCTTGCGCGGGTCCCTTCGAGCCTCCCCATGGCATGAGTACGATGTCGGCGTCCGGATTTCGGCTCTCGTATGCCTCGTTCTCTAGGAGCTTCAACTTGCTGAAGCGCCGCTCCGTCATCTGGATGTGGCGCTCGGGCAGGTGGGTCGTGTCGCCCATTCCGTCATGCTCGCTTCCGTTGGCGACATAGCTGCCGGGACCTCCGGGCAGGGGCATAGGAGATAATTCCCAACCGTCATAACGGTTGTAGCCGTTGCTGTCGGAGTAGGTCTTGCGGTTTTCTATCACAAGCTTGCTCAGGTCGGGCTTGGGAATGTTCTGCTTCCGCTCGCTGAGCATATGCTCGCTGAGCATAATGACGGGACCCTGATAGCGCTCCGCCCAGTTGAATGCCATTGTCGCGGCGTAGAAGCACTCTTCGACCGTGCCCGGCGCTATGACGGGTATGCTGACGTCGCCATGCCCCGGCGTCAGCGCCATCAGCAGGTCAGACTGCTCTGTCTTAGTGGGCAGGCCGGTTGAAGGCCCACCACGCTGCACATCCACAATTACGAGCGGAATCTCGGCCATCCAAGCCAAGCCTACGCCCTCGCCCATTAGAGAGAGTCCGGGGCCTGCCGTCGCGGTCATTGCCTTCTGCCCACCATATCCCGCGCCTACAATGGCATTGACAGCTTCAATCTCGGAGCTTGCCTGATAGACGAACTTGCCATCGCCGGTGAGGTTGCGCTCCATCCATAGGAGTATTGAAGTTGCGGGAGATATTGGGTATCCGATGTAGAAGTTGATGCCTGCGGCGCAAGCGCCAAGAGAGATTGCCTCGTTCCCGTTGAGCAAAATCTGGTCGCCTTCCGGCATAATCGGTGGGGCAAGCTCGCCCAGGGTAAAGCCGCTTTTCTCGGCTTCCTGTCTGCCGAGCGTCAACGCCTCGATATTGGAAGATATTATCTGCTCGTCGTTGGGACGTCCCCTGGTGAAGCGTTCTCTGACGAAGTCCTCCAAGATGTTCTGAGACATGCTGACGAGGTGTGCCAGCGCGCCCAACACGATCATGTTTTCGGCGCGGGCGTTGCCTGTCGATTTGGCAAGGTCTGCGAAGGGCATGCCAAAACTGTTCGCCAAGTCGTCAGGCTCAAAGTCGCCGGAGTTGTAAATGATGACGCCGCTCTCGCTTACCTCACCTCTGTGATTCTGGTATGCCTCTTCATTGAAGCAGACCAGCACATCGATGTTGTCGCCTGAACTGAGCACCTGGGTTGTGGATAGTCGCGCCTGCGCCATTGTTGGCCCTCCCATAATCTGGGAGGGAAATGTAACGAATGTCTGCACATGGTAGCCTACATTGCTTGCGGCTTGTGCAAGACCTTCCGAAGAGGTGACCATTCCCTGTCCGCCTTCACCGGCAAATCGAACTACAAAGTCAGTTTTCTGCAAGTCTTGCCTCCTGGGTCTCGCCTGTTACAGGGCGTGCGTATCCCATCGTCGAAATAGTTGAAAATAGGGATAATGTCCCAAATCATTAAGCTTCTGGCAAATTTGATTTGGGTGTGCTGACGGATGGGCAACTTGCGCCGCCTGATGTATATGTTCTGCTCGCATTATTTGCTCATGTGAGCATAGAGAAGTGCTGACAAGTCTGATAGAACTTGTTAATTTTTCACACGGTAGGGAATTAATATATCAGGTGTCAATTTTGAGGTCAATTTTGTGAAGGACTACACTAACCGCAATCAATGTCCCCGAATCGGTTCGCGGCTAGTACGACTTCAACTACAGTTTAGCATTTATCTTAGTATGCCAACAACTACGATTCAGGTTCGCTCTCGTGCCATTTGTGGCTGTGCATCCCGGCTATTCTTCGACCACTAGCTGGAATGCGAAGGGACAGATGACCAGAAAGACGGCGTCGAAGGCAAGCAGAAAAGGTATCCAGCGCCCGAAGGCGCTGTCACCTTGAAGCACGGCCGTCGATGCTTCGACAGCTGCTATTACTACAGGCACCACGACTGGGAAGAAGAGCAGGGGGAGCATCACCTCCCGAGAGCGCGTATTCGCCGCTATTGCCGCGAAGAGGGTGCCAATCGTAGCAATGGCGACTGTGGCGAGCACAGCGACGGGTATTAGTCCGGGCAGCAGCAGGGAGAAGTTGAAGAGCGCCGCGAAGATAGGAAATACTGCGACTTCTACCAGCAGCATGAATAGGAAAGTGCCAAGCATCTTGCCGAAAAAGAGTAGGTCGCGGCCGACGGGCGCGAGCATCAGAGCGTGAATCCCTCCGCTCTCGCGTTCAAGCGCCATTGAGCGGTTCAGCCCAAGCACGCCACCGAAGGTGAAGGAAATCCAGAGGATGCCGGGCGCAACGAACGCCACCGTCTGCGGAGTTGGGGTGATGGCGAAGCTGAACACTACGATGACAAGCAGAGCAAAGACTAGCGCGCTAACCACAATGTCTTTCGTCCTCAATTCGAGGATGACATCCTTCCACAGGATTGCGAGCACCGCCAGGGTGGACGCCTTCATTGGTGTTGCGCCTCGCAGTGTGTATCAGTCGTCAATCTCAAGTATGCCGTTCTGGTTGTGGCGGCATCCGGTGCGCCGTCGTAAGCGATGTTGCCGCGCGACAGGATAGCCACATGGTCGGCGAGCGCGACGCCACGTTCAAAGTTGTGCGTGGTCATGAGTACCGTCCGACTGGGATTATTCCTGTCCGTGATGAGCGATTCCAGAAGACTGAGCGCCTGCTGATCGAGGCCGCTTTCAGGTTCGTCCATAATCAGCACACGTGGCGAGTGCAGCAGGGCGCGGGCTATGCTGAAGCGGCGGCGCATGCCGTGTGAGAGCGTTCCAACTCTGGCGTCGAGCCGGTCGGACACGCCCATCTGCTCCGCGACGGTCCAAACGCGATCTTCAATGTGGTCGAGTGCGAACATCCTGGCAAAAAAGCGCAAGTTCTCCGCACCCGTCAGTCCGTCGTAGAGCAGCGGCTCGTGGGTAACGACTCCGATGGCGCGACGGAGTCGCACTCCGCCGCGGCGTGGAGAAATGCCGGCTATACGGATTTCGCCGCTGTCAGGCTTGGCTAAAGTGGCGAGGGTCTTTATGAGGGTCGTTTTGCCGGAGCCGTTGGCCCCCAGCACAGTGAGCGTCTGTCCCCAAGGGATTTGGAGGTCAAGGTCGCGGAGGACCTGTGTGCGACCGTAGGATTTGCTGAGTCCCCGAACATCGATGGCGAGGTCTGTGCGGTCCGAACTCAAGGCGTGTTTGCCGTCTCCAGTGCAGTGGTCAGATTGCTCTTGCAGTCAATATGTTACAGCCTTGGTGCTACGGGCGCTAGTCTGATGACAGATGGCGCACAGCTTCTTCGTCGATCTCGACGCCTAGCCCTGGTCCGGTCGGCACTTCCAGGAAGCCGTCCTGCTGGTCAAATGGCTCTGCGATGATGCCTTCGCGGATGCCACTTGGAGTGCGGTCGAATTCCATGACCGGTTCCTGCTCGTAGGGGCGCGGATCGTATGCGGGCGGGCAGGGCGGTATGGTAGCGGCGAGGTGAAGGCTCGCGGCAATCATTACGGGCGAGCCCCAGACGTGCGGGTTGACGAGGATGCCGCTGGCGTTGGCGGACATGCAGATGTTCCTCATTTCGGTGATGCCGCCAGCGTTCACGACGTCGGGCTGGGCGATGTCGTAGGCGCGGCGGGCGAAGAAGTCCTTGAATTCGTAGCGCGTGCGTAGATTCTCGCCGCCCGCGACCGGCATGGGGACGGCTGCTTGGACTTGCAGGTAGGCGTCAACATCCTTTGCATTGACCGGCTCCTCGAACCATGTGATGTCGAGATCGGCGAGCTGCTGTCCAATACGAATTGCGGCTGCTGCCGGGTATGCCTGGTTGGCGTCCACCATCAGGCGGATGTTGTCGCCGATGGCATGGCGAAGCGCCGCCACTCGACGCACATCCTCAGCGATGGGGAGTCCACCGACCTTGGTTTTCATGCCTTTGAAGCCGAGTTCGACATACATCCTTGCCTCGTCGAGGAGGCGTGTGGGGAACTCGCCCTCAGTGTAGTATAGGCCGGTGGCATAGACGGCGACCTTGTCACGGATGCGTCCGCCGAGTAGGTCTGAGACAGACTGGCATGCCGCCTTGCCCGCTATGTCCCAGAGCGCGATGTCCACAGCGCTGATGGCGCTTCCCGCGAAGCCGCCGGCGTTGTTGCCATTATAGACTCGGGCGAACATGCCCTGCCATAGGGCGTTGCGGTTGATCGGATCCGCGCCGATGAGCAGATCGCCGAAGTGCTGCCTGACGAAGCCTCCGCCAGCGCCGACATAGCCTTCTCCCCAGCCAGTGATGCCCTCATCGGTCTCGATCTTGATGAGATCAACAACTCGGGCGGAAATCCAGCCATTGGACCAGCCGAACGGTCGCTCTAGCGGGGACGACAGATTGAAGCCTTCGATGTTGGTGATTCGCATGGGGGAACTCCTTGCAGGGTTGGCTTCGGGAAGTCTAGCGATGGGCGTTGGAATCTGTCAATCGGGTGTTGGTGTTTTCGTCAAACAGCGGCATAGCGGCTAGAGAGCGCTTATCCAGGAGAGCATCGTCTCAAACAGCGCTCCTTCGCGTCCCGCATAGCCATGATTGGCTCCGTCAATCTCGCAAATCCGGACATGGGAGTAGCCCGCGGCTTCCAGGCTACGGCGAGCGGCGCCGCAGACGGGGAGTTCTTGCGGTCCACCGACAGCGCACTCCTCTGAGCCGAATATGAAGAGCGTGGGGCAGCCCGTGTCCGCGGCGTGCCTGGTTACGCTGTAGCGATTGTCGGGATTGAAGCAGTCCACGTAGGCGCGGGCGCTCCAGACCGATCCCCATGGAACTCCCGGACGAAGCAGCACGTCCGGATTGCCCTCCGCGACGTTAAGCTCGGAATTGCGAAACGGATTCAAGAAGTCCTCCCCGTGCAGCGCGATGATGCCTTGATGGTCGTACTCGCCGGGGGACACCGAGATAAGGGCTACCACGTTATCGAAGCTCTCTGATGCCTGCGCGTAGGTGGCGCGGACGGCTCCACCGCTATGCCCGCCGATGGCAATGCGGCGGTGCCCTCTCTCGCGTAGCAGGTCCAGCCATGCGCCAAAGTCCGCTCGCGAGTCATCGACAGACTCGAAGGCGTATCCGGCGAGCGGGCCTCCTCTAATGCCGCTTGCAACGTGGTCGTGGCCACGGCGATTTGCTGTCAGAAATGCAATGCCATGCTCCGCCATGCGCTGCCCCAGATTTAGGTAAAGGCTGCTGTAGAAGTGCCCGCCATCCCCATGAAAGAACAGTATGGCGTCAACCGTATAGGATTGGCTCGCATTGGTCGGGGCAAAATATGCGCCGGCTAACGGTATTCCCTCTGGTGTTGTAACTTCGACCAAGTCTGCAAGCATTTTGCCTCCATTTCTGTGCGGCGCCACTTTTAGTTTAACTGAACGTGTGTCTGATATAGTAGCCATTGGTGCCGGTGTGTGCAAAGCCGGAAATGACGAAACAACCGCAGTCTATTGTATATTCGTAGGAGAGCCAGATGCTTGATGGGAAGAACGTATTGATTACGGGAGCTGCCGGACTCATAGGCGGGCTGCTTCAGAACGGATTGAAGGATTCGTACAACGTAACCGGAGTAGATATACGGCCTGTGGATGGCTTCACCAGCTTGGTCGCGG
>JAGGDZ010000059.1 GCA_024648655.1 Chloroflexota bacterium
ATGAGTCAGACCGGCAAAAGTAATTGTCGCGTCAACGTGCAATTGACGCGACAACGTAGCGGAATCAACAGTCAGACAAGGAGTGAAAGCGGCAAAATCTATTGACGCAACCGGCAAAAATGATTGACGTGTAACAGCCTCGATGATGTCGTTGACCAAGGAGTGCCGTGATGAGGCGCAGTTCTGCTCCTGTCGCGCCTGCCCGTTCGGTCTTAAGGACCTGCAACGCTGTCTACGGCAACACCTGACTGGGCTCAGTCCAGACGTCCCCTGAGCTTCGGGTCCAGGTGGTCTCTCAAGCCGTCTCCGAAGAGGTTGAATGCAAGAATCGTCAGCGTGATGGCGACTCCCGGAAATATGACCAGCCACCATGGAGGCTTGAAGGATTCAGTTAGAATGCCGCCCAGCATATTGCCCCAACTGGGATTCGGCGGGGGTACGCCCATTCCAAGGAAGCTGAGAGCGGCTTCCGTGAAGATTGCCCCTCCAAGGCTTGCGCTGGCTACCACCAGCAGAGGCGCGATTGCCTGGGGCGATACGTGCCGAGCCATGATTCGCAGGGGCGACGCGCCCATTGCGCGCGCGGCGTCAACATAAGAAGTCTCCTTCACAGAGAGCACGACAGAGCGCACCACTCTGGTCGATCCCGGAATCCTCGTAACCGCTATGGCGATGATGATCGTCTGAAGTCCCGCTCCCATTGCCACCAGAAGTAGCAGCGCGAGAATCACGCTGGGGAATGATATGAGAACATCAAGGAAGCGCTGCGTTATCAGATCGAAGCGCCCCCCGACATATCCCGACAATATCCCCCATGAGAAGCCTATTGCATCGCCGATGCCGACTGATACGAATGCGACCAGCAGCGTTATCTGCGTGCCATAGATAATGCGACTGAGAACATCCCTTCCAAGGTTGTCGGTGCCGGCGAGGTGACTGAGCGACGGAGGCTCCTTCAGCGAGCCGTAATTACCCTTTAACGGGTCTTGTGGAGCTATGTACTCGGCAAATATGGCTAGGAGCACAACAAGTACGAGGACAAGCGCAGACGCGGCGCCCATAGGCGAGGCAATAGTAAAGCGCTGCAATACGCCATACAAGTATCCGAACAGACCCGCCACGCCCTGGCGCGGTCTGAGCTCTTCCAAGCCAACGTCAGATTCACTCATTTGATCTCCTGTCGCGGCTCACTAGGCTACTGGTAGCGTATGCGCGGGTCTATCCAGCTATAGGTCAGGTCAATTATGAGGTTGATCAGAACGAAGATGATTGCGTAGAGCAGCACAAGGTTCTGGATGAGCATCCAGTCCCGTTCTGTGATGCCCTGCACAAGGGCGGTACCGAGTCCTGGCACCGAGAAGGCTCGCTCCACAGCCACCGAGCCTCCCAGCAGGGACGCGAACTGAAGGCCCGAAACGGTGATTACGGGAAGCAGGGCATTTCTCAGGACGTGTCGCCAGACGACGAGTTTTTCAGCCATGCCCTTCGCCCTAGCGGTGCGAACGTAGTCCTCGCGGAGTACTTCTAACAGTTGCGCTCTTGCCATTCTGGCGATAAAGGCCGCCATGCCCACGCCAACCGCTATAGCCGGCCCCAGCGTGATCTGTAAATTCTTGATTGGGTCATCCCAGAAGTAAATTATTGTGATGGGCGGCTTCCACGTGAAGAAGACCACCGTAACCAGAATGAACGTCAGACCGAGCCAGAAGCTCGGAATGGCCAGAAAGAGCGTAACAAAAAAGCGTGATGCATAGTCGAGGAGCGAGTTGCGGCGCATCGCCGCTATCATTCCAATAGGCAGTCCAATAACCCATGAAAGGATGATGGACAGAAGCGCAATCTCCCCGGTGATCGGTCCGCGTCTCTGGATAATCTCGCGAATGGGCTTCTCCGTCCAGAACGACCTGCCCAGATCCCCACTGAAAACGTCCCTCATCCAGCTCAGGTACTGGAGATAAAGGGGCTTGTCCAGACCCAAGCTGCGCCTCGCCGCTTCAAGCTCCTCGTCGGACAGGACATAGACGCCCTCCGCTTCACCGACGATAATCTCAAGCGGATCGCCGGGGAGTACGCGCATGGCAACGAAGATGAGGACAGTTACGCCAAATACCGTCGGTATCGCCAACAGCAGGCGTCTGTACACGTAGGTCTGCATGTCTATTTCCACGGGAGCGAAGCCCGTATCCGTACCCGGTACTCCACCGGAGTGCAGGGCGGGGCTTCGTCATCGGTCATTTCTCCCTATTCGGTTCGAGGGTGCGGCATTGAATGAAGCGGCTACCTATCAAGCCAGACGGTTTCAATTCTGCCCCACTCCACAACGGCGCGCCTGTCGAGTGTCAATCCCTTGACATCGTTGCGCCACATGAGCTGGTGGCTGATCCAGCCCAGAGGCACTGCAGGCGAATCCGTGTCCAGTATGTCCTCTCCCCTGCGGAACAAAGCAGCACGGGCATCGGCATCAAGCGTCTTGTTCAATTCAGCGGTAATCTCGTCGAATTCGGGGTTGGAATAGCGATAGAAATTGAGCGACCCGCCGGTTACCCAGTTTGCGAGCCACAGGGCTGTATGATCAGGCGTCGGGGGCCGTCCACCCAGCGTTCCCACTATAAGTTGGTAGTCTTTCTTCAGTTCCTCGCCTTCGAGCGCCCTCTCGTAGGTTCGGATAGTAACATCGATGTTCAGGTGCCGTCCGAGCATGTCCTGAACGAAGGGTGAGAACGCCTGCGAGAACACCGGCACCGTCGGTGTGGCGATTTCTACATCGGGGAAGCCTTCCCCATCAGGAAAGCCCGCTTCAGTGAGTAATGCCTTGGCCATTTCAATATCGGCGGCGTTATCCTTGCGGTAACCTGGTATGTCGGCGAGCTCCGATTCTGAAAGGGCTGCCTCACCCTTGGGGTGAATCCAGCGTCCCAGATCATACCAGAAGCCTCCCTCACGTCCCACAAGAACGGCGTCGTGACGGTTGACGACCAGCCGTATAGCCTTGCGAACTCGCTCATCGTCGAATGGCGGGTTTTCGTTATTGATGTAGAGAATCTGGC
>JAGGDZ010000051.1 GCA_024648655.1 Chloroflexota bacterium
CGAGCACGCCAGCAGCAACTGCGACTTCAACGGAAACACCAATTTCGACTTATACTGCGACCTCAACACGCACAGTCACCCCGACAGCGACACGAACCCCAACACGCGTAGCCCCGCACACTCCGACTCATACGCCCGCGCCAACCGTTACGCGCACATTGACGCCCGCGCCGACAGCCACACCCTATATCATTGTAGTTACGGCAGCTCCGGGACCGCCTCCGCCGACTCAAACCCCGGTTGTCGTGGTAATCACCGCAGCGCCGCCAACAATCGCTCCCGCCCTTGTCGAAACGCCCACGTCACAACCTCCGGCGACAAGCGGATGCGGACCGTCCGGCAGCCTGCCGTTCGGGGCGGCGCCAGTCAATATGCTTCTGCTGTTCGCGCCCGTGTTCGTCCTAAAGTTTATCAGGTATTTTCGGATGCCATTTAGACTGATTGACAAAGGCTAGGGTCGATGCTAATCTCATGCTGATAATTTATATCTCGCATGGCAATGGGGGCATGTCGCCCTCCGGCCGAATCTTACTGGGAGGGTAGATATGGCAAGATCCGAAGTTTTCTATATGGACGCCCATTCGGAATCCACGGAGACTAGCCTCGTCGCGAAGATGACGACGGTTTTCGATGCCGCCGGGCTTGACGAGATGATCAAGCCCAATGACATCGTGGCAATCAAGGTCCACTGTGGCGAGTGGAACAACACGGCGTACCTGCGCCCCGTCTATGCGCGGGCGCTGGCAGATCGAATCAAGGAATTGGGCGGGCGACCCTTCGTCTGCGACACCACCACCTCCACATACTCGCCCTGGGGCTCGCGCTCCAGCGAGCTGGACATCCTGCTGACGGCAGAGCGCAACGGCTACAACTCGGCGACGCTGGGTTGCCCGTTCATATGCGCGGACGGCTTCATCGGCACCAGCGACTTCCGCATTGACATCCCTGAAGGCTACCTGCTTAAGGAAGCCTATGTCGCGCAGGCAATCGCGGCTGCGGATGCGCTCATCACGCTCACCCACTTCAAGGGGCACGGCATGGGCGTCATCGGCGGCGCGCTCAAGAACCTAGGCATCGGCGCGCAGTCGAAGCGCGGCAAGCTGAACGTCCACATGGGCGGTCATCCCAACTACGGCTACGGCGCGGCTGCGATATTCCATCCGGAGCGCTTCCAGGGTAAGGAGAACACGCCGGACTGGGAGATTCTCGAGGACTGCTGCCCGTTCGATCTGTATCATATCAACGAGAACGACGAGCTTGAGTGGGACCGCGACCGCTGCGCCACCTGCCTCGGTTGCTTCGGCGTTATGGGACCGCGCGGCCTCGCCGAAATCCCACCCGTAAACTTCGACGCGGTTGACGTAGCCATCGCGGACGCCTGCTTGGGCGTTGAGAAGGCGGTCGGGCGCGACAAGGTAGGCTACATCAACCTGGCGATCGACGTGTCGCCAAAGTGTGACTGCGGCAACCACGCCGACATGCCGATTGTGCCGCACCTAGGCGTATTCGCCAGCAAAGACGCAGTCGCCATCGACATGGCATGCGTTGACAAGGCGAAGGAATCACCGGGCATGCCCGGCTCCGCAGCCGAGATGATGGAAGCGCACCATCCGGGCGACAACAAGTTCGAGGCCGCTGCCGCGACCTTCCATGGTCAGAGCGAGGTTGCTAGCATCAACACCGGGCACGAGATCGGTCTTGGCAGCCGCGACTACACGCTGATCGAGGTTGAGCCGCAGGACGCAGACCGCCACAAGTTCCCGTATGACCGCCGGCCCAGCCGCCAGCGGTTCAAGGAGCGCTTCGAGAAGTTCCAGCCGTTCCCCTATGACAGGCATGGCGGCAAGGGCTTCCTACGCAACGATGTGGTTGACTTCGAGCCTGTGAAGAGGCACTACGACCACGCCACCAACGGGCACCAAGAGGAGATCGAAATCCGGGAGCTTCAGCCTGCCGACGACGACGAATAAGCATTGACCTCCCCTCGCAAAGCCCCCTTCCCCTTTCAAGGGGAAGGGCCTGCTCCTGTGCAGACAGGGGATGGGGTGAAATCGTTGATGCGCCATACAGCGGAATGAATAGAAAGGACGCCGTTCAGCGATGGGCGGCGTCCTTTCTGGCGCTGAACAAGGACGGATGCCACGGGCATATCTAAAGGAACGGGAACGGCTTGACGCATTCGCCATTGAACGGCAAAATATGAGGCAGCAACACAATCCACAATGGAGGTATTTGAAAAATGCCAGTATCCGGACAGGAACTCCTTGAGCAGTCGATAGATAACTGCCAGCAGATAGCTGACGGCTTAGGCACCGTGAACGCAGCGTGGGAGACTTCGATAGTTGAAATACTAGAGAAGTTCGACGAGATTAGCGACACTTTCTTCTTCAAGACGATGCCCAGCGTCCCTGCGGCGCGCGCAGTCGTGCGCGAATCGGAATCGGCGCTGGCGCTGCGTCAGTCCGAGGACTGGGACGAATTCGGTACGGCGATTACGACACTCATAGCGTCCTCGCAGAACCTCATCGAGAAGGCTGGGATGAAAGGGGTAACCCTCACATGAACGGAGTGGTTCTTGTTACGGGGGGCGCGGGCAGTGTAGGACGCATGCTGGTAGAGAAACTCGTGGCAGACGGACAAGCCGTGCGCATATTCGACCTACCTTTTATGGACTTCGAAGGACTTGAAGACAGGGACGGAATCGAGATAGTAAAGGGCGATATTACTGACGAGGCGCAGGTGGCGGACGCCATCGAGGGCGTGGGTTCCGTCGTGCATTTGGCCGCGCTGCTGCCGCCGAACAGCGAGCGCGACCGCGACCGCACATTCGGCGTGAATGTGGGCGGCACGGAGAACATCATCAAGGCAATGGAAGCCGGCGCGCCTGACGCTACACTGATATTCACATCGTCCATCAGCACCTACGGCAACACTATGGACGAAGAACCCCCTGTGCGCGTTGACCACCCGCAGTCCGCCATCGACATCTACGCGGACAGCAAAATTGTCGGCGAACGCATGGTGCGCGAGTCGTCCCTGAAATGGATTGCGATGCGAATAGCGGGCATTATGGTGCCCGCATTCATGGAGCCGCCAAGCCCCTGGCCCTTCGTCGCGGAGCAGCGCGTCGAGATGGTTCACAGGGACGATGTCGTTGATGCCCTGTTCGCCTCAGTGAACGCCCCGGAAGCCGCCAACAAAGTGCTCAACATCGCGGGCGGTCCCACGTGGCAGATGCGTGGCGAAGACTATGCTCGCGACTTCTACGGCTTCATGGGCGCTCCCTTCGAGGACGTGGACTACCGCGAATCGCCCGGCTGGGTGGACTGGTACGACACCGAAGAATCGCAGCGCCTGCTGCATTACCAGAACAGATCGTATCAGCGCTACTCGGACGAGATGTGCGCTATCATAGAGGCGATGATGGCGGAATAAAATTTACTTACACGAAAAGATAAAATGGCAACTATCATAGAGCGAGCGAGCAAGCTCGGAGAACATACCGAAGGCTCTGACAATAGGCTCGATAGGATTTATAATAACATTACAGCACTACGTCAGGACATGAATGGTAGTAATGCGGCGCTGCGTCAGAAGATAGACGATGGAGACGCTGCGCTGATCCGGGGATAGCTGAATTGCGCCGTGAGCGCCGCACGTACTTTCTTGCTCTGCTTCGGCTTTTTATGTTCACTCTGCTGGCGATTATGATTGGCGGCTTCATCACGATGGTGAATAGGATTTTGCGAATAACGGGCAGCTAGGTTGTGTCCACCCCGACCGGAGTAAGACCTATGGCGACACAAGTCGAAACAACCAGAACAATTGAAGAAAAGATGGACACGTTGAAGTCCATTCTCGCCGACATGGGATCGGTGATAGTCGCGTACTCCGGCGGGACCGACAGCGCATTCCTCGCCGCAACGGCGCACGATGTGCTGGGTGACAAGGCTCTCGCCGTAACCGCGAAGTCCCCGAGCCTCGCACCGTCCGAGCTTCGGGAAGCCGTAGAGCTTGCGGAACGGCTGGGCTTCCATCACCGTATCGTCGAAACGCACGAAGTCGAGCGTGAAGACTACGCGGCGAATAACCCCAATCGCTGCTTCTTCTGCAAGGACGAACTGTACACCTACCTGAGCAGCTACGCGGGAGAGGAAGGATACGCCAGCATAGTCAACGGTACGAACACGGATGACCTTGGCGACTTTCGCCCCGGGCTGAATGCCGCGAAGCAATACGGCGTTCGCAGCCCAATGGTCGAGGCAGACCTGTCCAAGCCTGAGATACGCGAACTGTCGAAGGATATGGATCTGCCGACGTGGGACAAGCCGGCGCAGGCGTGCCTGTCATCCCGTATTCCCTACGGCTCGATGGTCACGGTTGAGGCGCTGACTCGCATCGCGCAAGCGGAAGAGTACCTGCACGACATCGGCATTCGGCAACTGCGCGTGCGCCACCACGACACGGTTGCCCGCATCGAGGTCGAAACGCAGGACTTCATCACGCTCACCGATGAAGCCGTGCGCGAGCAGGTAGTCCGAAAGTTCCGCGAGATTGGCTATTCGTATGTAACTCTTGACCTTCAAGGCTTCCGCTCAGGGAGTATGAACGAGGTGCTTGCGGCGCTGCGAAAGAAACAGGGATAGGCATTGTCCGAAGCGATCCCATGCGCTGAGGTCGGCAGCCGACAGAACCCTGAATTTCGTCCGGCGGCAAGAGTGTTACTCATCGACGACCGCGACCGCGTGTTATTGATGCGGGTTACCACGCCGAACCGTCCTGATGCTCGCCTTTGGATCACGCCGGGCGGCGGCATAGACCCCAACGAGACGCGCAGGGACGCCGCGCTCCGCGAGTTGTATGAGGAGACGGGACTGCGTGGCGTTCTACTAGGTCCTTGCATCTGGAAACGGCGCCATACCTGGCAGTGGGAGGACAGATGGATAGAGTCCGACGAATGGTTCTACCTGCTGCGAGTGCCCGCATTTAATGCCGTAGCGAAGGCGCCCGACGAGTGGGAAATGCAGTATGTACTTGGGCATCGCTGGTGGAGCCTGTCTGAGATGATCGCAAACAGGGGTACTGAGACATTCGTGCCGCGCAGCATGCCGGAATTGCTACCTCCCTTGTTATCAGGAAACATTCCTGAGCAACCCATTGAAGTAGGCGCGTAAGCAGGGAGTTATGTAACCGCCCCAAAGTTGCCGTGTCTTTCTGGCTCCTCCCGAAACTCCACACCGTACTCGGGGGACGGTTACCTCCATGCTTGTCTAATGCGTCTGCCTTCGCTATGCTAGTCGCAATCCATAGGAGGTATTTCACAGCATGACCACTACCCTCACATACGCGCTTGAAGAGTTCGTCCACGAGATGACCAGGCTGGTCGATGAACAGCCGGACCAGCAGACGCTGTTCGACCGAGGCTCGGCACACCTTGAGCGGCTGATAAACAGCCCGGACGCTATACCTGAAGAGTACAGCATCCCAATGCCGGGGAAGAATCACGGCACTTACCTGCTTCACTACGGGGATAACGGATTACTGGTTACATCGGTCGTATGGGGCCCGGGTGATCATATCGGACCGCACGACCATCGCACGTGGGGCATGATCGGCGTCGTGGGCAACGGGATCACGGAGACGCGCTTCCGACGAGTGGATGATGGCGAGCGCGAGGACCATGCGGTGCTTGAGCGAGACCGCGAGACACTGGTTACGCCGGGCGACATCTCCCTGCTGATTCCGGATGTGGACGAAATTCACCAGATGGACAACTACACGGACCGCCCTACGGTGGAGGTCCACGTCTATGGGAACGACCTGCGGGGACTGGAGCGCAGCAGCTTCAATCTGGAGACGGGCGAGATCAAGCACTTCGCGACGACGAAGTTCAGCAACTGCTGACCTTTCTGAGATTATCTTTTCTGGCTAATCTTTCTGACGATTGCTGTTGGACTGCTGAGACGGCAAGAGGTGTAGCCCTGTGCCTATGACAACTTCCACAACTCCTACAAACTCTAGAATCTCCACAATCTCTCCTAAATCTCTCGATGCCCTGTTGAAGGGCAGTTCACCGTTCGCGCTGATAGATGTGCGCGAGACGGGTGAGTACAACAACGCTCACATACCGGGCGCGAGCCTAATACCGCGCCGCGATCTGGAATCGCAAATGGCGTACACCGTGCCGCATGCTGCGACTCCCATCGTGCTGTGCGATGACGACGCGCGCAGGGCGACGCTTGCAGCCGCTACGCTGGAGGGACTTGGCTACGCCGATGTGTCGGTGCTGGACGGCGGCATCAACCGCTGGGTGACGCAGGAGTACCCGACCGAGTGGGGCGTAAATGTGCCGAGTAAGGACTTTGGGGAGAAGGTTGAGGTCGTACATCAAGTGCCTGAGATCGATGCGGTGGAGTTGCACGAGCGCATCGAGAGCGGCGAGGAGATCGTCATTCTGGATACACGCACGCCGGAGGAGTACCAGAGGCTGTGTATCCCGGGCGGGCGCAGCGTGCCCGGTGCGGAGCTTGCGCTGCGAATCACAGACATCACGAAGGGCATGAGCGATGATGCGACTGTCGTCATAAATTGCGCCGGCCGAACGCGCAGCATCATCGGCACTCGCGTCTTGCAGCGCATGGGCCTGCCGAATGTGGTGGGGCTGAAGAACGGCACGGCGGGATGGTCGCTGGCAGGATACTCGCTCGAAGCGGGCGCGGACCGGCTGGAACTGCCGGACCTGTCGGAAGAAGGCATTGCCGCCGCCGAAGCCTATGCGGACCGCCTCGCAGATGAGGACGGGGTTCGCTATCTGGACATAGACCGCTTGCAGGCGTTAATGGCGCGCCGCTCCGATGAGACGGTCTATCTTGTAGATGTCCGAACAGAGCAGGAGTATGCGGCTGGGCATATCCCCGGCTTCCGCTGGTTCCCTGGCGGGCAGGCGGTGCAGCGCTCGGACGAAGTCGCGGTCGTGAAGAACTGCCCCGTCGTATTCTGCTGCGATGGGCGAGCGAGAGCAGCCATCACCGCGTCGTGGTACAGGCAGATGGGGCATGAGCATGTGTACGCGGTACATGGCGGAACGAGTGAGTGGCAGAGCGCCGGAAACTCGCTGGAAGAAGGGCATTCGCAGACGCAGCCACTCGGACTGGAGGAGGCGCGGAGCAAGGCTCGCATGCTCGCTCCGTCCGAACTGCCATCCGCATCAGAAGCCATCATCATCTTCGTGGGTACGAGCCAGCAGTTCGCCCAAGCCCATATCCCCGGCTCGCGTTGGGTGCCGCGGGGCTGGCTGGAAGCGCAGATTGCGAATGTGGCGCCGGACAAGGCTGCGTCTGTGGTCGTTACATGCGTTGACGGCGTTGCATCTACGTTCGCGGGTGCGACGCTGGTCGATGAGGGGTACGCCGACATCGCTGTGCTGAAAGGCGGGATGCGGGCATGGCAAGAGGCGGGATACGCAATAGAGAAGGGGCTTTCGGGCGTGATGCACGCGCCCACGGATGTAGTGCCCGCCGGCACGGAACGCGGATATGCAGACATGATGAATTACCTGCGTTGGGAGGAAGAACTCGGGAGGAAGTACGAATCCTGAGTCTGCGCGGGCTTGCTATAAGGAAAGGATATAAGCAAGCATGGCTATTTTCTCCGGCGCGCGCGCATTTTACGCGATAACTTTCGGTCAATTCGTCTCTCTAGTCGGCTCCGGCATGACACGCTTCGGGCTGAGCATCTGGGTTCTGCGTGAAACCGGAGATACCACCGCGTACAGCGTGCTGTTGTTCTTCGCCGTGCTGCCGGTGGGATTAGGCTCCATATTCACCGGCACGCTGATAGACAGGTGGAACCGCCGCAAAGTCATGCTCATCGGCAACACCGTCGCCAGCCTGAGCACGCTGGTCGCCGCGCTGCTGTTCTTCGGCGGCGCGCTGGAGATATGGCATCTGTTCATAGTGCTTGCCGTGAATGGGCTTGCGAACGCCTTCGTGATGCCGTCGATGGAAGCCAGCGTTCCTCTGCTTATGGGCAAAGAGCAGCTTGGGCGCGCGGCCGGCCTCTCGCAGATGTCCATGTCGCTGGAGATTATTATCTCTCCCGCGCTTGCCGGTCTGCTGATTGCGTCCACCGGCTTGGGGTTCATATTCATTGTCGATTTCGTGACTTTCGGCGCGAGCGTCCTCGCGCTTGCATTGTCGGTGATTCCACAGCCTGCGCCCGATCCGGAGAGCGAGCGGCGCAGTCTAGCGGGCGAGTTCATGTTCGGGCTGCGCTACATCGCCGAGCGGCCGCCGTTCGTCTATCTGATGGTCTTCGTAACGATAACCATGTTCCTGATGCCCGGCATAGGCTACGCTCTTTCCACGCCGCTTGCGCTGAGCATTGCCGATGAAAGGGCAGCAGGACTAATACTATCGAGCTTCGGCGTCGGGGCGATGCTTTCCGGTGTGCTGCTGGCTACGTGGGGCGGTCCCAAGCGCCGCATGAACGGCATGCTGGTGGGCTTGGCGCTGGCAGGCGCGTCGAGCATCGTAATCGGACTGCGCGAGAGCGTCCCTCTGGTCGCCGTGGGCGTCTTCTTCATTGGCGTTACCTTCATGTTCATGTTCGGGCTGAACCGTGTGATATGGCATGTGAAGGCGGCGCCGGAAGTTCTGGGGCGCATCTTCTCGCTGCGCGTGGCGCTGGGCATAGGCGCGCAGTCGCTCGGCGTGCTTGTGGCGGGACCATTGGCGCAGCATGTGTTCGAGCCGATGATGGTGGAAGGCGGCGCGCTTGCCGGAAGTGTTGGCATGCTCATCGGAGTGGGCGAGGGGCGCGGCATGGCGCTGATGTACATCATCACGGGGCTGGTGCTCATCGCGCTGGTGGTAGTGTCCACTCTGATACGCCAGATACGTCTCATGGAAGACCTTCTACCCGACCAAGCGCCAACTACCGAGCCGCAGCCTGCTGCGACAGCAACCGACTCCGATTAGCACAATGCTGACTAGCACAATGCCAATAGTATGGATCTTATGATATTCTCCATATATGCAACGCATACAGAATAGAAACTACTCCTGCGAAACAGGACGTTAGAACTGACTGACTAATTCACCGACGGACTGAGGAACTCACTATGAAACTCGGAGCGATAACCAACTCGTGGCGCGAACACCTGAACAGCGAGAGCATCGAATCACTCGTGGGACAGGCGGCGGAGCGCGGCGCTATGCACATCGAATTGCGGCAGACCTGCCTTGGCGACTGTGAAACAGGCGAGGGCGAAGAGTGGCGGCCGAACATCGACGAGCTGAAGGCGCTGGTGACGCAGCACCCCGATATGTCGTTTAATCTTGCGGTGGCGTATCCTTGCCTGTCGCAGGAAGCGCAGCCCAAGTCCGCCCTGTTCCAGTCGATGCTGGATGCTGCCATTGCCGTGTCGCCGGACGCGCCGCACCTCCGCATGGTGGACCCGGCGCGCTTCGATTCGCTGTGGGATGCGCCTGCGGACATTCCGGATACTGCGATGAGCATCGCGGCGCTGGTGCAGGAAGCCGCCGCGCGAGGGGTTACACTGTCGATGGAAAACTCAGGGCAGCCAATACGCAGCCTTGCGATGCTTGTGCAGACGGTCAGGGATGCGCTGCCGGAGGAGCAGGGCATGGCGCTTGGCTTGTGTCCCGACCCGACTAATCAGCTCCGCATCGACCCTGACAGCGACCCCGTCGGTGAGGTGGAGGCGCTGCCGGTCGATATGATAAAAACTATCCACTTCAAGCAGACGCGCGACGGTGAGGCGATACTGACGGTGGACACCGGAGACGTGGACTGCTTGCGTCAGTTGAAGGCGCTCCGGGACAAGGACTATGCGGGCGCGGCGATCATGGAGATTCCGCCGAGCGAGGATGTGTTTGATAATTTGTCGGCGAGCTTCGAATATCTCAGCGCGTAACGAAAGCAGCCATGCAGCGCTCTGAGATTTTGCGCCGTACGTGAAGGTTCTGCGTTCGGCATTTCTGGATTCCCACGCAGGCGGGAATCACGCAGATGTGGTGTGCAGGCTAACTGAAGTGGGGCAGGACCTCGTCCACGAACAGATTCATGTCTTCGAGGTCCTGGAATCGCGGGAAGGTCAGGATTGACAAGTCGAACCCCAGCGTGGCGAACTCGGCAAGCTGCTCCCGCACTGCTACGGGATCGCCCGCGACCGCCGGCTGTTCGCCGTGTGTACGGTCGCCAGCCATTTCGAGCGCTTTGCGGTGCGACTTGTCGATGAATAGGCGCACACTCAGAGTCTTTCGTATGTCTGAGAACTCGCGCCCTTCCCGTTCGCAGTGCTGCTGCAAGACGTTCAGCTTGTGGCGAAGCTGGTCTGTGGGGCGCACTAGGTCATTCCACCAGTCGGCATGGCGCGCTACGACACCAAGTGTGCGCCTTTCGCCTGCGCCGCCGATCATCAGGATTGGCGGTGGCTGTGGGCGCGGCTCGCAGTAGGTGTCCTCGATGCGGTAGTGCTTGCCCTGGAAGTTGGCGGGCGCGTCGCGCCACATCGCCTTGATTATCTGAACGCCCTCTTCCAGCATCTCAACGCGCGCTCTCGGAGGTGGGTAGTCGAAGCCGTACCGCCTGTACTCCGGCTCAAACCAGCCCGCGCCATAACCCAGAATCAGCCGACCTGAACTCATCCATTGAAGGCTTGCTGCCATCTTCGCCATCAGAGACGGCTGCCTGAAAGAATTGCACATCACGATGGTTCCCAACTTCGGCCCCGGATATCGCGCCGCAACCCATGTCAGGTGTGTCCAGCATTCCATGCGGAACTCGTCCTCATAGGAGAAGTGGTCCGAAATCCACAGAGAGCCGAAGTGCTGCGACGCGACGTCGAGAGCGTTGTGGAGGTCGGACAGGAACTCGCGGGGACGTATCACTTCGAAGCCCCTGTCCCCTGATGGGGGATGATAGCCGAATTCCATCTTTGGGTTGGGCATGATCACGCTTCTATTCAGCCACGCTTCTATTCAGCCACCCTATAGGCGATGCAGTTCACAATCTCGATTCGCAGGGGTGGCTGCGCCAGCCCCGTGGAGCCGATAACCGCTCTGCACGGCGGATTGGGTATGAACTCGCGGTAAACTTCGTTCAGCAGTTGCCACTTGCTCATATCGGTCAGGAAGATGACCAGAGTAGTTACGCGGCTGAAACTGCTGCCGGCAGCCTCAAGAGAAGCTTGCACATGTCGGAATGCGGCGCGATAGTGCTCCTCATCCGTGTCGCCTACGACCTCGCCGGCGAAGTCGGATTCCGTCGTCCCTCTGACGAATACTTTGACGGCGCGCACTTTCAACATTCGCAGCAAGTCTTCCTCGAAGTAGTCGCCATACAGACCGATGCGGTGGGAATGAAGCGATGTGGTCTGCCCGCGCCCGTCCGCTATGACCAAGTCCAGCAGAGCGTCTCGCTCTTCATAGGGTAGAGCGTTCGCCTCTTCGATGGTCATGGCGTCCAGTTCAGACAGCGTATATCTCACGGCTATGCGTCGTCCATGACTATACGCCCGAATTTGCCTTGACAGTACGCGAGCGCTTCGCCGTCGTTCACGTCGATGCGCTCGACCGCGCCGATGAACACCGTATGGTCGCCTTCCACGTGCTCGCTGACTGTTCGGCAGTCCATAGATGCGATGCTGCCGTTGATGAAAGCGGCGCCGCTTTCGGTGAATGTGAACCCGGGGTCGGAGTCTGCGCTGCGCGCTTCGGCGGGACCCGCGTAGTAGCTGGCTATCGCCTGCTGTTCGCTGCCAAGGATGTTGATGGCAAAGCGCCCAGCCTGTTTGATGAGCGGGTAGGAATTGCGCTCGTGCCCGACGCAGACGAGGACAAGCAGCGGATCGAGGGACACCGAGTTGATGCCGTTAGCCGCCATGCCATGCACGCTACCGTCCGGCTCTATCGATGTAACCACGGAAACACCCGTCGGATAACTGCCCCACGCCTTCAGAAATGCCTCCTGGCTGTCCATGCCTCACCTCGCATAGGTTTTGGAATGCCCACTATAGCGCATCCGCCGCTTGACGATGCGCTTTGGCGTTGTCGATTACATTCGTGCAACAAGCCGATTACGATTATAGAGTGCATTGTCCGATATTGAAAGCCTTGTCTGTCGGCGCATACGCCTGTGGATAACTCCCTTCGCGCTTCCCAGGACGGAACAGTCATAAAATCTCTTATAATACCTTGACTACGCATAACCTGAAACAATAACATCAACTCTGTGTTTTTCTGTATTCTTTATAGTAAAAGAATAACACTTTACATAAAATACTAGCGGGGTACTCATGGATAGACTCTTCAATCCCTATGTCGCCACTCTGCTTGGGGCGGCAGCTCTGGTACTGGCGGCTGTTGGATTCATTGGCCAACAAGGCACTGACAGCAGCGATATTATCCATGCCCCCGCCGCTGTCGTAGAATCAGGTCCGCAAGGTGAGAGAGGCGATGCCGGCCCCCAAGGTTCGCAAGGCGAGAGAGGCGATGCCGGTCCGCAAGGTCCGCAAGGCGAGAGAGGCGATGCCGGTCCGCAAGGTGAACCTTGCGACCCCGTGATAAACCCTCTATGCGCGTGTGACCCGAATATAAACCATCTATGCAGAGGTCCCATGGGCTTGGTTGGTCCCCAAGGCCCGCAAGGACCTCCGGGGCCGGCAGGTCCTAGAGGCGCTAAAGGCCCTAAGGGCAACAGTGGTCTCGCGGGCGAGCCTTGCGACCCGGAGGAAAATCCACTTTGTATAGGACCCAGGGGAGCTACCGGTCCGCAAGGTGAGAAAGGCGAGAAGGGCGATACCGGCTCCCAAGGTCCCAAAGGGGACACAGGTCCGCAAGGACTCACAGGGCTGCAAGGCGAGAAGGGCGATACCGGTTCCCAAGGTCCCAAGGGGGACACAGGTCCGCAAGGCGAGAAGGGCGACACTGGCCCCCAAGGTTCCAAGGGGGACACAGGTCCGCAAGGCGAGAAGGGCGACACTGGCCCCCAAGGTTCCTCAGGACCGC
>JAGGDZ010000050.1 GCA_024648655.1 Chloroflexota bacterium
GTTCTATGCCAAGCTCGGCCATCATCTTGGCGGCGGGACCCTTGATGGCCTGACCGCCGACGATGGGACTGACCGCGACTCGCATGCCCTTGAAATTGCGGATGGCATCGCGCACACCAGGAACGGCGAGGATGGGCGCGACGCTGACGAAGGGGTTCGATGGGCAGAAGACGAGAACATCGCTATCGTGCAGGGCGCGCTCGAATTCGGGGGCAGGCTCGGCACGTTCGGCGCCGTCGAAGCGAATATCGCTGACGGCAGGCTCACAACGGTGCTTGACGAACCATGTCTGCATTGCAAGCTCGCCAATGCCGGTCGTCAGCATCGTGCGCACCGGAGCGTCGCTCATCGGAACGATGGGGTGTGCCACGCCAAGCGCGGTTCGCAAAGACTCCGTAACTTGCGAGAGAGAATAGCCCTGACGCAGCAGGTCGGTTCTGCGTATGTGGGTCGCCAGATCCTTATCACCCAGGTTGAACCATGTGTCTGCGCCATAGGCGTTCATCCGCTCAAGCGCTTGAAAAGTCTCACCCGTGATACCCCAGCCCGTTTCAGGGTTGGACAGCCCTGCGAGTGTGTACATCACCGTGTCAACATCAGGGGACACGTGCAAGCCATGAAACAATTCGTCGTCAGCTGTGTTAACGACGATAGTCAGTTCGGAAGGCGACAAGATCTTCGACATGCCGAGGGCGAGCTTTGCACCGCCGACTCCACCTGCGAGCGCGAGATATTTCATGCGAGTTCGCTCAATTCAGATAGGCTAGACTTGGCTTCATCCATGCATACCTGCATCATATGTACCTGCATATTATTCTCCGACTACGACATTCACACAATTCTATCAACATTGTCGCGGCGGTTTCCAGTCTGCGTCGAAACCGTGACGGTCCCAGGCTTGGTGGGGCAGTTCCCCACTGCAGCTCAAGAGCAGTCCGCCGAAAAACCTGATGATTCTACCGTTCCACATCCTACTTTCGTAGTATTTCGACTACTAATTGATACTATGTAATGATACTAATCAGTATCAACTATCCCCACTATGCTGAAGGCCGGGGGCTGACTATCAGGGTGGTGTATAAACTGCTGTAATCCCGCTTAAACCTTCCAATGGTTGCTATGCCTTCCTAGCGCTCAATAAGTAAAAAGAAATACAGTATCATTTACGTGACATATGATACGATGTTGCATCTATTATTGACACTTACTGGTATCACTTATAATATCGAACGTATCTCAATAAATACACATGAGTTTGGCAGGCAACGCCAGAGAAGGAATCAGTACATTATGGTAGCTGCCCACGACCTCCACGAATGCGATGAGCATGAGCACCATGCCCACGTTCACGATATTCACGAGTGCGACGACCACGAGCACCACGGCGACGAGCCGGGACACTCGCATGACATTCACGAATGCGATGAGCATGAGCACCATGCCCACGTTCACGACATTCACGAGTGCGACGACCACGAGCACCACGTGCATTAGAGCGCTTCGCTCACAGACGACTCGCCGCGGCGCACATTCACAGTCTGAATGTTGTAGATGGAACACCCTGCCGCACCGGGTTCGCATCCTGACGAAGGAAATCGCGCGTAGTTACGGCATCGGACAGGAACGATATATTTGGCGCGGTAAGCGCCCGTTCAATACCCGACGCACTGTGCAAGCTCAGCAAATGAAATACTGGGTAGGCTATCTAGGTTGCCCCTGCGGTACTCTTCTTAGCCGCTCGGCAACCTGACTACCGACAACTGCCCACAGACAACGCTATTGCGCGTCAAGTACACGCATCAGATTAGCCATTTCTATCGCCGCCAGACCGGCGTTGTACCCGATGTTGCCTTGCTTGCCGCCCGCGCGGTTGATTGCCTGCTCCAGCGTATCCGTGGTCAGCACGCCGAATATAACGGGTACGCCACTGGCTAAGCCAGCGTTGGCGATGCCCTTCGCCGCCTCTCCCGCCACATGCTCGTAGTGGTCGGTCTCACCGCGAATCACCGCGCCCAGACTGACCACCGCATCGTGGTGTTTGGCCTCAGCCATTTTCTTGGTCACAAGAGGCAGCTCGAAAGATCCTGGTACGGACACTACGGTCACGTCATCGTCTCTTACGCCGTTTCGCGCCAGTGCCGCCCTTG
>JAGGDZ010000266.1 GCA_024648655.1 Chloroflexota bacterium
CCGCGAACTTTCTGCCGGTCAGGATAAAGTCTGCCTACCGTCGCTTCAGCCAGGGAACGCTGGGCAGCTTTCGACGTATGCCGCTTGCGATGTTTCTCGGACTGTTGGGCTGGCTGCTGGAAATGGGACGGCTGTACTTCGTGCTGGTGGCGCTGGGAATGGATTTCAGCCTCGTGCTCGTTCCAATAGTGACGGTAGGACACGCGATTCTGAGCACGGTCCCGACCCCGGGTGGAGTGGGCGCCGTGGAACCGGGCGTGGCCGGGCTTCTGCTCATCGAACTGGCCGCGCCGGAGGCTGCCGCCGTGACAATCGTAGATCGCTCGATTACGTATCTCAGCATCATAGTGGTCGGCGCGCTGCTGTTCGCGCTGAGACAGGCGCTGAACATACGACGCTCTCGAAAGCGCGCCTCGGAGACTTTGTCACCCTCACCTTAGCCCTCTGAACACTCTCTCCGGGAGAGGGGACTTTCTGCTGACATTCATAGCCACCTCGCTCATTTCCCCACCCTTGTGAGCCCTCGATGGAAATGGGACTTATGCCCTCAGGATATATACAAAATTATTCATGCAAATTTTATCTTGACTTGTTATTAAATTCTGAGTAAACTCCGCAACAGACACAACTCCAGTTAGGAGAGGGGAGAGTTATGGTCGCGGAAAAAGAGGTAGAGGTAAGCCATGTTGTAAAGCGTCCGGGGAGACTGCACGGCGATCCGGACTATGATATTCCGGTGCCTGAGAACCTGACGACAGTACCTGGCATACGCAAGAACGATGTGGATGTATCCTTCTACACGAGGGTAGAGCCAATTGAGTCCCAGAACATCCAGAAGGCGGCGGACCGTGAGTGGGTGTGGACGGTCTATACGGACGACGTCCGCGAGTACCGCGAGGAACACGACCGGGTCAACAAGCCGCTTGTGGACGCCGCCATAGTTTCCGGTGAGATAGAGCCCACCGCCGCCCCGGAAATCGGCAAGGACATGACTGAAGACTTCCGGCTGAAGGCGCGAGAACTGGGCTTTGGTGAAGCCGGCTTCACCCCCTTCGACCGCCACTACGCCTATCAGAGCAAGCGCAGGTGGATCAAGTACGAACACGCCATCTGCCTCGCCCTTGAACAGGACTTCTGGCAGACACAGACGATTCCCAGCCTTGAAGCCGAGTTCGCCCACTTCGGAACATACGAAATGGAAGGCGCGATGGGCCTGGAACTTGCCGCCTATATTCGCGAGAAGGGCTATCACGCCCAGGTCCACAGTCCTAACGACAACAGCGCGGCGTACATACCGATGTTCGTCGCCGCCGGACTTGGACAGCTGGGTGCGAACGGACAGCTTCTGTCCCCGCACTTCGGCTCCCGCGCCCGCCTCATGATCATCACGACCGACGCGCCCGTCACATACGACGAGCCCGTTGACTACGGTATCCACCAGTTCTGCCAGGAGTGCCAGGTCTGCGTGAACCGCTGCCCGGGCCGCGCGCTGGTTAAGGAGAAGGTCTGGTACAGAGGCGTAGAGAAGAACAAGCTCATCTACGACCGCTGTCGCCCGGTCATGGCCCGCTACGAGGGCTGCGCCGTCTGCATGAAGGTCTGCCCCGTACAGAAGTACGGCATGAAGCCTGTCATGGAACACTACATCGAGACCGACGGCGAGATCCTGGGTAAGGGCACCGACAACCTCGAAGGGTACGAACTGAGGGACAAGGGCTACTTCGGCCCCGGCAAGTTGCCCAAGTTCGACCGCGACTTCTTCGACATTCCACACGGAACG
>JAGGDZ010000459.1 GCA_024648655.1 Chloroflexota bacterium
ATTCCCGACACGGCACTGTGGGACCCAAGTGAACAACCTAACCCAGACGGCACAGAGATCCATCACCACCTCGATTGGTTGTTTACAAGAGTCTTAGCGGTCGAAGAGAACAAGCGATGTATCACTGACATTGCAGACCCTGCGAAGCGATGGTTAGCGAATCACGTCCCGTTCCTGAATGGCTCCCTCTTCACGCCAATCCCATTAGGAGAGAAGCCGACGATTCTGCCCAATCGGTTCTATGTGGCAGTCGGCGATCAACCGGGCCTACTCAAAATATTGCGTCGCTATGATTGGACGCTCCACGAACAAAGCGGGTATGAATCGGAATCAGCGCTGGATCCCAGCATGTTGGGTACACTTTTCGAGAGGCTTATGCTCAGTGCTGAGGGTCCGCATGTAGAGTCCGGAGGGAAACTTAAAATGCCTGGTGGATCGTACTACACACCTCAAGATGTTGTCGACGAAATGGCGTCTGATGCAATTGCCCATTGGCTGGCCGGGAAGATCGATGGTCCTGAGTTCACGCAGCTTCGGTCGCTTGCACATCCAATACCTAAGAACACACCTTGGAAAACGTGGGATCAGCAACGCAAGGACAAACTCCGAGAGCTGCTTTCAACCGCAACAGTATTCGATCCATGTTGCGGAAGTGGGGCTTTCACTGTTGGAATCTTACAAGCCCTTCGTAGGGCGTATCGGCGATTGGCAGACGGAAGTGTACGAGTTAACGGACCCGGGAGTTTGGAATGGATTGTTGAGAAGCAGCTACACGCCGCTGACATCCATCCTATAGCTGTTCTAATTACCCGCCTCAGGCTATTCATTGCTTTAGTCGATACCAGATGGAGTACAGGTGAGGGCCAGCTGAGTCCTCTACCCAACCTAGAGACCCGGTGCGTTACAGCGGACACTTTGTGTGTGGAACTTTCAAATGGTGGGCAGGCACTGCGGCTTGAGAGTCGTGAATGGGACAAAGCGATCGGAGACTGGCAGGCAGCGCGCGAATTGTGGGTTCAAGCGCATAGTCAGGCTGATAAGACTGAGGCTCTGCGGGTTGAGCGGAAGGCAAGGAAAACGTTGAAGCAGCTTGCCGAGTGGCGGCTTGGATATGACTCCGCTTGGTTAGATACCGATTTTCTCGCAGCTTCTGAGCGGCCAACCTCGATTGATGTTCGTAAGTTGTTCGTTGCACCGCACGGATGGGATATCGTCATAGGAAATCCTCCGTATCAAAAAAGTGGGTCTCATGAACGTGAGCGTGGGAGGCGGCTGGGCTACATAGCGCAGAAAAACCTTTACACGATGTTCATCGAAGCCGCCTTGGACGTGTCCAGGGAGGATGGATGTGTGACTGTCGTCGTGCCCCATTCAATTGTGTTCAGGCGAGAACGTTCTTTTAGGAAATTGAGACAAGTCATCGAGAATGCAGCATACAGGATTGACATTCGGACTTACGACAACAGGCCCAAACCAGTCTTTCCAGACGTTCCATGGATAAAGAGTCATCAGGAATCAGTTGAGAGCCGCCAGAGAGTTACAATTCTGTCTATTCGAAGAGGAGTGTCGTCAAAAGTAGGCCTATTCAGCAGGGGTGTCATCCGCCTCGACGCCGAGCATAGGGGAGTGATTATTCGTGCTGAAGGTAACACCATTGCGCAACCAAAGTTAGACCGCCAGTGGACGCAGGCACCGAGCTACGAAACAGCTGAGCTCCTCCGAAAGATGTGGATGGAATCGAAGGTTAAGAGAGCAAGGAGCAGCAAGAGGAGCAAGACTGTCGCATTTCCTAAGACGGGGATGTATTTTGTAACATGTCTTCCGGTTGGGCTGTCTCCCCTCAAGAAGCCGAGCCTTTATGAATTGGATGATGATCAGTTGTTTTGGCCATGGGTTGGTCTCTATAATTCACACTTGTTTCACGCATATTGGCTGATGACCGGCGATGCTTTTCACGTCACAGCAACGGAATACGCAACTGTCAATCCGCCGCTTGGATGGAGCGACGAGTCGCTTCGGTCTGAAACTGAGAGAAAGACAAAGCTGCTCGTCTCGAAGAGCGTACTAGATGCGTGTCAATCGGTTCACAGTGGTCCGGGGTTAGCGAAATGGCCGAATGTGAATTTTCACAGTCGGCTAGAAGGTCGGAAGATCCTTGCGGATTTGGACCGGCTACTGATTGAAGCTTACGACCTCAAGGAACAACCCCTCTTGAAACAGATACGAAAGATGAGGACAGGCAGCGCACACAACCTGCCACGGAGTCCTTGAGCGTCCGTCATCGGTCTCGCGTCGCGTTGGTTCAAAGAAAGGTCCGGCTCCGCAAGGGTGTCGTAGCGTACGCTCGGATACGTGCGACATTACATTGTAGCTGTCGTATGCAGCCGGGTAGGCCCGACCGTTCCGATCCTCCTACTCGGCTGAAACATCCGTCGCGGCTTTGTCAATTTGCTCTAATGGACGGTATTCGCGCGGGCCGCGACATCGCAAGACCGGCTGGGGCGGCGCACTGGGATGGAGCATGGCGAATCCACTGCAACTCCGACGCTTGCGACTTGACACCGATGTGTGGAATGTCTGGCGCCAGGAGAATCCCACGGTGAGAGTGGACTTGCGCGGTGCCGATCTCGAAAACCTGGACCTGCGCCTAGCGAATCTGAGGGAGGCAGACCTCCGAGAATCCAGCCTGATCATGGCGAATCTGACCGGCGCGGACCTGCGTGGAGCGGACCTGCGAAATGCAAACTTGGTCGGCGCAAGGATGATTGGTGTCGACATCGCCAACACCGACCTGCGAGGCGCCGACATTCGAACCGCCGAGGACCTGACCCAGGAGCAGCTGGCAGAGACCCGAGGTGACCGCGCCACAGTTCTCCCCGAGCCTCTGGACCGGCCCGGGCACTGGGCGGGCTGAGGATTTCGGGCTACAGGTGAGCGACGACGGCGTCCGTCATTTCCCCGCAGGTGATTGATCCGCCGATATCCGCTGTCCGGCAGGCCGGGTCGGCAAGGGCCCTCTCGACGGCATCCCGGATTGCGTCCCCGCTTGGCTCCCGGTCCAGCCAGTCGAGCATCATCGCGGCAGAGAGGATCGTCGCGAGCGGATTCGCGATGCCCTTGCCTGCGATGTTAGGGGCGGTGCCGTGCGCCGGCTGAAACACTGCATACCTGTCACCGATGTCTGCCGACGGTGCCATGCCCATGCCCCCTACGATCCCGGCTGCGAGATCTGAGAGGATGTCGCCAAACATGTTCTCGGTGACGAGCACATCGAATCTCTCTGGCTGTTGCACCAGGTACAGCGCCGTCGCGTCAACATAGAGGCGTTCGGTCTGGACTTGCGGATAGCTCTCCGCGACGGTGTCGAACACCTCGCGAAAGAACGCCATTGCGGGCAATACATTGGCCTTGTCGATGAGGCTGACCTTGCGCCGGCGCTTGACGGCGGCTTCGAA
>JAGGDZ010000350.1 GCA_024648655.1 Chloroflexota bacterium
CGAGGTCGGGTTCACTAGGTACGATCGCCGGTACGCCTACGCCAGCAAGAAGAGGTGGGTCAAGTTCCAGCACGCGATCTGCCTCGCCTACGAGCAGGAGTACCACGGCACGCAACTCATACCGAGCGAGGAGGCCGAACACACCCACTTCGGCACGTACACGACCGAAGGAGAGGTATCGCTGGAACTGGCGGACTACATACGGTCGCTCGGCTACCATGCGCAGGTCCACAGTCACAGCGACTCCAGCGCTCCCTACATCCCCATGTTCATCAACGCGGGGCTGGGACAACTGGGAGCAAACGGCCAGCTCCTGATGCCGCACTTCGGCTCACGGGGTCGGCTGATGATGATAACCACCGACGCGCCCGTGCGCTACGACGCCGCGGTCGACTACGGCATCAACCGCTTCTGCGACGAGTGCCAGGTGTGCGTGGCGCGGTGTCCAAGCAACGCCCTTTCTCGCAACAAGCTGTGGTGGCGCGGGGCGCTGAAGAACAAGGTGAGCTATGCGCGTTGCCGCCCTGTCATGGGGCGGTACGACGGGTGTTCGATCTGCATGAAGGTGTGCCCGGTGCAGAAATACGGCATGAAGCCGGTGATGGACCACTATGTCGAGACGGGCGAGGTGCTCGGCAAGGGAACTGACGAGCTAGAAGGGTACACGCTCAAGGACAAGGGCAAGTTCGGTCCGGGCGAAAAGCCGCACTTCACCCCCGAGTTCTTTCAGATACCCCGTGGAAAGTACGAGAATTGGCTCTACGAGGGTTTCAGGGCGCGCCTGGAGGCAGGCGAGGAGGTATCGAAGGAAGAGTTGGCGGAGTTCGGCGATGCCGTGAGGGAGGCGGTACAGACGAAACGGGAAACGACGGGATAGCCTTCGTAATGGCGACTCCCACGCACTTCATACCGTCACATGTCTGCGATCTCCCGATGTCAATCAACACGGCTATTGTGACCCAGTAGTTTGAGCAAGCGCGATCGGTGACCTTAGTGAAGAGTAGAGTCCATAGCGTCCTCGAACGGTCGGACGGACGCCTCAGCGCGTTCGACCTCTTTATCATCACGCTCATTTG
>JAGGDZ010000187.1 GCA_024648655.1 Chloroflexota bacterium
CATGGATGTTGCGTGGAAGCACGTCTTTGACAGCGGCAATATACCGGGGCCACGTGTCTTCGCAAGCGGCTACTTTCTGACCACCACCGGCGGACACTTTCTCACGTCGGGCCAGGCGCGGGAATGCGACGGGCCTTATGGGTTCGTGCAGGCGATCCGCGAAGGCATAAAGAACAGCGTTGACCACATCAAGCTCAACCTGTCAGGCGGCATAATGGGTCCGCCCTGGGACCTGCACAAGCACTCCTTTCTGCTTGAGGACGAACTTGAGGCGGCGTTCGCGCTCTGCCACCAGCGCGAATTCAAAGTGATGGCTCACGCCACGAACCCTGATGCAGTAAAGGCGGCAATTCGTCTCGGGGCGCACACTGTCGAGCACGGGTACATTCAAGATGAGGAGTGTCTGACGATATTTCAGGATAGCGGAGCATGGTATGTACCGACGCTCGCCATATCGCACCTTACGCGCGAGCAGGCGTCGAACGACTGGGAGCGCGAATGGATCAAGCGGCGACAGATTCCGGATGACTTGCAACGGCGCGCTAATGCCGCCAGTGACGAGCATGCAAAGTGGTTCAGGCGCGCGCTCGATGCCGGCATCAAGATGGCAGTCGGCTCTGACATTCGCCCTCTGAGTGAAGCCGCCCATCTTGAACTGGGACTGTGGGTCCGGGACGGCGCGACACCGTGGCAGGCGATTCAGGCAGCGACGAAAAATGCGGCGGAATTATGCGGAGTGGGTAACGAGCTGGGTACTGTGGAGGTGGGCAAGCTGGCGGATCTGATAGTGGTCGCGGACAATCCACTAGATGACATCTCCAATATGCGCAAGCTGATGCTCGTGGTCAAGGACGGGCAGGTCGTTTCTGACAAGCGCGCTCCGTAGGTGTCCGGAAACTAAGTCCGCTAGAAGTGTCGAGCATTTCCGATCAAAAATCCCTTCCGCACAACCGTAGAAGGCTGCGTACCCAGTGCAGCAGACCGCCTTCCAGTTCAGGACGCGCATCAGGCGAGATGTTGGTCAGAATCCACATGTAAGTCATAGTCTGATGCAGTGCGCCAAGTGGTCTTGACGCTTCGAATGCTTCGACTAGCCTCTCCATGGGCATCACCTCCGACCAAGGCTCAAGGTATGCGTCTTGCAGGCGGATTTCTGCATCCGGGTTGTCCTTCAACACGCTCTCATCAAAGTACGCGCCCGAAATTGTCGCCATCTCAAAGAAGGGATGGGACACGCATACGTCGGTCCAGTCAAAGAATGTGTAGCCCTCGTCCTTAATCAGAATGTTGCCGCCCAGATCTCCGTGGACCAGAGTGTGCGGCACGGGGTATTGGGCAAGCCGAGCGCACATAAGTTTCAGCGGCATGGATAGGGAGCGCAGCGCGTCCACTTCCGACTTAGAGAGGCCGTTCACTCCATCGGCAAGCGTAGCTGCACACGAGGCAATCAGCGGATCAATCATCTCGACCATGCGACTCAGCCGCCTGTCGGGTATATTGAGCGACAGCCAATATCCAATGTGCTCGACCTGCTCGACCTGCACCTTGGAGAATGTACGCAGGGCTTCTTCCCAGCGCTCGATGTCCGCACACTCATGGAGCATTTCACTTCCGTAGTCGGGCATTAGCACCCAACCGCGCTCTGCATCAGAAGTTAGCGGAGCCGGTAACAACTGCGGGCATTGCTGGGCAACGGCTTGCATTGCGCTGCCCTCGTGCGCCATGAAGGGGGGTGTCCCCTTGAAATAGACGTCACCCTTGTCGGTGCCGACTTTAGTCGTGCAGGACAGACCCCACGCCCGCTGCTGTGTGATGGGCGTAGTCGTGATAAAACCGAGCGCATCCAGTTGAGCGTACATCCATCCACAAACGCTTGGGAACCAGCCGACTGATTCCCAAGGCGAGGACAATGACGAAGGACTATCAAGTTCGTGGAACCATTTTTCAACAGCGGTCCGCACCCGTGCTTCGTCAAAACCGGCTGCCGATGCCTCGTTAGACCCCAGCCACTTCGCGCCAACAGGGATTGAGACGCATTTCCTTCGGGCAACCGCGAAATAAAGTCGCCATCGTCCGTCATTCGTCTCACCTCGCCCGGCGCACTTGAGCGTCCAGGTCTCGAAGCCCAGTTGCTTCCGCATCTCGGCATTGATATGCTCAACGGCACGAGAATCCGAAACGGCAGACTCGAACGAGGGAACGGTCCAGCCCCCTGAGGACGGTAGAGCCAAGACACTACCGTCTTCAGGATGAGCTACAATGACACTGTATTTCATGGTTACTGCTAGAAGGGGCGTCGGTGCGAGAAAGCGCGCTCTTCGTTCGTGATGAACTCAAGCAGTGCTGTCTGCCCGTTCTCAGTCGCTTCTTTAGCACGCAAAATTGCAGCGGCAACATCCTCCGGGTCTTCGACTCGCTCCGACCAGCCGCCCATGTCTCTTCCGAGGTCTGCGTAACGCCCGCCCAAGTCGCGTGTGCCGTATAGATTGTGTGAGAGTTCCATTGCATCCGTTTCAATCGCCATAGTCGAATTGTTGAATACAACCGTTAGGATGGGGATGTTGCTGCGAACTGCCGTCTCAAAGTCCAGCCCTGTCATCCCGAATGCCGCGTCTCCCATGAAGTTCACGACGAACTTGTCCGGAGCAGCCAACTTCGCCCCGATGTTCAGCCCCAGGCCTGTGCCTAGCCCGTGTGACTTCCCCCAGCCGAGGTAGGTTCGCGGGCCCCCTGCCCGGTAGAAGGGCATTATCTGGTCGCGGGGGCTCCCGGAATCATGGGTTACGATAGCTTCGTCCGAGTCGATGTGCTGCATGAATTCCCAGATGACGCGATACGGCGTGATAGGCTTCTGGTTCGAGGTCAGTGTAGGTATCCACTCGTCCAGCCATTCCTGGCGCACCGACGCAATCTCTTCGGCAACCGAGCCGTCGCCGCGCCGCTCGCCGCCCAGAATGTCCTTACAGGCGTCGATGAACTGCCGAAGCACGAGCTTGGCATCGCCGACTATCGGGTGGTCGATGGAGTAGTTTTTGTCTATGTCAATCGGATCGTTAGTGGCATGAATGAGAGTCTTGCCATTGGGCACATTCATCGTCATACCGTGCTGGGTAAAGCTGGTGCCGATACCAAAGACGACATCCGCCCTGCTGACAAAGTGGTACACCGGTCGGCTCATCACACCTGAACCACTACCAAGCGCCAGCGCATGCTTCTCAGGGAATGCGCTTTTGCCTGCCATTGTTGTCATCACAGGAATTTGAGTAAGTTCGGCGAACTCGATGAGTTCCTCCGTTGCATCCCCGTACATCACGCCCTGTCCGGCGTGGATGACCGGATTTTCGGCGTTCAGTAGCGCTTCTGCGGCGGCTTGTATATCCACTGGATTCCCAGCGGCAGCGGCAGGTTTGATGGGATTGTATCCACCCACGATGTTATCCGGGACTTCGGAGGTCGCCACATCAGCCGGTATCTCGACCATTACAGGGCCTGGCCTGCCCCGCTTGAGAGCGGCAAAGGCACGGCGCATTGTATCTACCACCCGTTCCGGCACGCTGATTTGCTCAATTTGCTTGGTAACGGAGGCGTAGCTCCGGAGCGAGCCGTAGTGCGGAAATATGCCGTCCCGCTCCCTCGGATGTCCAAGCGGCAGAAGAAGCATCGGCACGGCGTCCGAGTATGCCGTAGCGACACCGGCGTATGCGTTTTCCGCTCCCGGACCGTACTGCATTGCGAAGACGCCGGGCGGTTTGCCGTTTGTCACGCGCGCGTAACCATCTCCGATGCCAACGCCCACACGCTCCTGACGGCAGATTATCGGACGGATGCCTGCATCCGCCGCCGCCTCGATAACCGGTGTCGTGGGGAACGCGCTTAGATACTCTATGTTTTCCTTCTTCAAAATCTGGGCTATGGCGTCTATGGTTCGCATTGGTCCGTCCTTTCTATTTCTGTTGCCAGTTGTCCAACGGGCGCGACACTCCAAACTCAAGTGGGAGTAATATCGGCATTATTCCTCCGACATCTTTACGAGCAGTTTGCCAAAGTTCTCACCCCGCAACATTCCGATGAACGCTGCGGGGGCGTTCTCGATACCCTCTACAACGTCTTCCTTGTACTTCATCTTGCCTTCTTTGATCCAGCGGGCGATGCGCTGCCTGCCCTCTTCGTGGCGATCGGCAAACTGGAAAACGAGGAAACCTTCCATCCTTGCTTTGTGTATGTTGAGGTTTCGAATGTTGCGAGGCCCCAGTTCCGGTTCAGCAAGATTGTACTGCGAAATCTGTCCACATATAGCGATGCGCGCGAAGTCGGCAAGGTTCTCCATCACAGCGTCGGTTACGGGTCCACCTACATTGTCGAAATAGACATCGATTCCCAAAGGACAGGCTGCTGCAATTGCTTGGGCGACATCCTCGTTCCTGTAGTTGATTCCCGCATCAAAGCCTAGTTCATTGATGATGTAGTCAATTTTGTCCTGTGAACCCGCCGTTCCTACCACATAGCAGCCCATAATCTTCGCTATCTGTCCAACGACTTGCCCGACTGCGCCCGACGCCGCCGAAACTACGACTGTATCGCCTGGTTTCGGATCGCAAACGTGGAGGAAACCGAAGTACGCAGTCATGCCGGTCATGCCCAAAATGCCGAGAGCGGTCGAGAGCGGTCCCAGAGATGGATCAACACGTCGAAGGTTGCTCCCATCCGACACACCGTATTCCTGCCAGCCAATTGCGCCATCTACAATCTCCCCAACGCTGAACAGCGATGTGCGTGATTCGACGATCCGACCTATGGCGCTCCCGATCATCACATCCCCAAGCTCCATGGACGGCGCGTAAGTTCCGCCCTCTCTCATCCTTCCCCGCATATACGGGTCAAGCGACAGCCATATCGACTGTATGAGAACCTCGCCCTCTCCAGGCTGCGGAATTGGTTCCTCAATCAGCTCGAAGTCTGACAGCTTGGGATAGCCGTCGGGTCTGGACTTCAGTGTAATCTTGCGATTGGACTGGCTTGCCATTTGCTTTCACCTCTATCTACCATTCTTGTCTCAGTACATAGTCATCAGTACATAGTCATAGGTTGGGCATCATCAATACGATGCTATTGACTGCTCGACTCGTCGTCGAATTCGCCTTATCAAAAGCCTGGTGAGGACGTTCGAGCGTCCGCACAACACGGACAGTGCAATTATGCCATAAACAGCGCCGCGCGGTATTTTGATACGCGTGTCCGGATTGAGCCAGTCGTCACTTGCGGCAAGTTTTGCGAGAGTCCCCAGACCGATGAGAACAGGCCAGAGGGCCGCCAACCTCAGGCGTAAGTTGCGGCGTGGAATTGCGAGGATGTACTGCTCTGCGCCGCCGAAGTGCTCAAGAGTCCTATGAATGCCCCAGTTCAGAATTGGACGTGAGCGACACTCGTTAGCAGCATCCAGCAGGTCGTCGGCACTCAATCCTGCCTTCTCCAGTTCACTATTTGGGAGATAGCAGCGTCCCATTCGCAGGTCCTTGGGCGCATCGCGCAGGATGTTGGTCAGTTGAAGTGCGAGACCGAATCGCACCCCAAGAGTACGCATATCCTCGGCATCCCAGTGGAGCAGAGACGATGTGTGTGCCATTGATAAATCGGTCCAGAATTCTCCTACACAACCTGCGACTAGGTAGCAGTATTCATCCAGTTGCTCTTCAGTCTCTAAAGAGGTCAGGTTGCCGAAATTCGATGAGCCGAATGTCATCAGGTCAAATGCCATGCCACTTGTCAGTGTCTTCACAACCGAGCGCACTGCCTTAGCGTCAGGTTCGTTTAGTTTCCCGAGCAGGTCGAATACTTCTAGGAGGCTGCCGAGCAGGTATCGTTCACCGGGAGTCGGCTGGAGATCCGTCAACACCGACGACAGCCGCGTCGCGGTGTGAATTTCTGACTCGCCTTCGACAATCGCCCTGAACTCGCCCAAGTGCTCCAGACGACGCTCAGCCGCTATTGAGGGAGTATCTGCGATGGTATCGGCAGCGCGGGCGAGTAAGTACGCGATTGCGACAGATTCTCGCATGCCGGACGGCAGCACGCGAATGGACAAGTAGAAAGCGCGAGACACACGCTTCAGCAGCGTTGTAAAAAGCTGACGACGACTGTCGCGCCCATTGCAGTCCGTCGGCCTGCAAGTGTCGTTTGAATCGTCACCGTTTACCTTTCGTCCGCGGCACGCCAAAATTGGCATCTACTTGCCGAAGCCGCGCTTCAGCCCGCGGATAAACGACACCTGGCCCAGGTGCTGGTCTTCTTCGCCAATAAGCTGCCTGAAAATACCGCCGACGCTGCGTCCACTGAAGTAACCAACCGTCGCCGGAAACTCCGGGAATGGCGTCCTGTCCTCCGGCACCACATCGAAGTCGTCGTCGCTGAGACTACGAAGATACGGCAGTGTTTCCCCGCGCACGGCGTCGAAGTACTCTCGCAAGTCTTCTTTGGTTACCGGCGGCAGCGCCGAGACCTGCTCCAGGGTGTAGTTTACGCCATGATCGCCCTCGGGTATCCCTGTCCTAGCACTCCAGCCATCTCGTTTCCAGATCTCTTCCGCGCCGCGCGCAAAGACATTAACCAGCCTGTCTTCGACTCGTGCCGTATGCCATATCAAGAATGCTATCGAGTTGGATTCGGCGTCGGGTCGCCAGTGCATCTCTTCTTCCGTTAGCGGAGCGGTAGCCGCATAAACGCGCCTGCGATAGTCTTCTATGCACTGTTCCACGAATTCGTTCAGTCTCATATTCAAGCCCTTCGGTCCGTTCTCACCTTCCGTCCTCGGTTTACGGCATTATCGCATGTCGTGGCGTACCTTTGTAAGTGGAACACCCGGAAAAGTTGACGCTTGGCCGTACGACACATAAACTCTGTGTTGATGTTGATAAGGAATTCTAGCTTCAGGGAGAATCCGTTGACCGCCAGTCGTGCTCCTATGCCCCAGCCCACGCCGGAAAGCAAGCCGTTCTTCGAGGCTCTCAAGCAACATCGCCTGTTGATTCAGCGCTGCCGTGAGTGCGATCATGCCTACTACTACCCGCGCCCATTCTGCCCGGCCTGTCTATCTGCCAGCGTTGAATGGGAGGAAGCAAGTGGTAAGGGCAAGCTGTACTCGTTCGTCATCAACCACCGCTCGGCGCCCGGGTTCATTGCGCCGTACATCATCGCCGTCGTCGAGTTGGACGAGGGACCTCGAATGATGACAAACTTGATTGAAGTGGAGCCTGATCCTGAGATGGTGCACTGCGAAATGCAGGTTGAGATTGTATTCGACGACGTGGATGGCGATTTCACGTTGCCGCGCTTTCGCCCAGCGATTTCTGACGGTGATGGACAGGAATGAGCAACATATGACGGGAGACGTAAAAGAACTCAGAGGCAAGGTGGCGATTGTAGGCGCGAGTGAGTCCGATGAGATTGGTGTACTGCCAGATAAGTCTGCGCTTACGCTCCACGCGGAGGCGGCGCGCAACGCATTGAGCGATGCTGGCCTGACCGTCACGGATGTGGACGGGCTGTTTACCGCGGGTGTTACTAGCGTTCAGCTTGGCGAATACTTGGGCATCGTCCCGCGCTACAGCGATGGCACGAATGTCGGTGGGTGCTCGTTCATATTGCACGTTGAGCACGCCATGCTCGCCATCGCCGCAGGCATGATCGATGTCGCTCTGATAACGCACGGCGAAAGTGGCAGGTCGCGCGTGGGCATGGGCAGCGGAGGCGTCGCGCCTGACTCACCGCAAGGGCAGTTCGAGCAACCTTATGGCACAATGGGCCCGACCACCCTCTTTTCGCTCCCC
>JAGGDZ010000527.1 GCA_024648655.1 Chloroflexota bacterium
ATTGCATGTGCGAGGCCACATGTTGTCGTTGCCCGCGGCGAGGATGACATAGCCGTCCGAAGTCTCGTACATGCCGCCGAAAGGCGTGCCGCCGCCGCCGACTGCGGAATCCGCGCGCGTTGTCTCTACGCCTCCGCTCAGGTATGCCGAGATAGGGATTTCGTTGACGGTGAAGCCCGTGTCGGCGAGGCAGACCTCCAGTGCTTGACCTTCGCCGGAGATTTCGCGTTCGCGCAGGGCGGCAAGCGCGCCGATGCAGGCATGCAGCGCGGTGATGCGGTCTATCAGCGGGAAGTACGTCTTGATCGGAGGAAGGTCGCCGTATCCAGTGAGAGACATGAGGCCGCCCATCGCCTGACCAATGGGATCGAAACCGACCTTGTCGCGGTTGGGACCGTACTGCCCGTAAGCCGAGACGTTAATCATGATTATCTTCGGGTTCAGCTCCTTGAGCTTGTCGTAGCCGAAACCCATGATGTCGATGGTGCCGGGGCGGAAGTTCTGCAGGAGAATATCCGAGACCTTGACCAGCTCGCGCAGAACCTCCTTGCCCTTGTCGGTGCGAAGGTTGATGGCAAGGCTCTTCTTGCCGCTGTTGTACTGCACCCAGTAGGCGGACTGCCCTCGAACTCGCGGCCCGTTGGCTCGGCTCTCATCGCCGCGCACGGACTCCACCTTGATTACTTCGGCGCCCATGCGCGCGAACATCAGCGCACAACGCGGTCCAGCCTGATAGCGTCCCAGGTCCAGTACTCGTATGCCTTCGAGCGGAGTATTCAGTTTGCCATTATCAGAAGTCATCAGCGTCTGTCCTCTCGCAGTTCTTCAATCATCCCGTATCCTGTGGTTTTCTATCGCTCGTGTTAGCCCAAATCTAATGGCGGCATCATCAGCCCCTCAACGGGGATCAGCCTCTGCGCGACCGGATCACCTCCCAAGAACGGGCTTCCGGCGCGAGCGCGCCGAGCAGTGGCAGCGTATCCTCATCGTTGAACACGAACAGTGTAATTTCTTCACGCCCATCAAAGTTGATCCAAGTGCGGTCCATACCCTATGCCTATTCTCACCCTGTGCACTCTGTGCAAGGCGGAATTGCTGGCTCGACACAGGCGCTACGCATCCTTGCGCCCCTTACGCGCGAGGAAGTCGGCGAAGCCCTCTTCGACGGGGGTGGGGGCGAGCTTGCCCTTCTGAGCCGCAGCCTCGTTGTCGTGCATCCAGCGCCAGCCCTCTCCTACATCGTCGATCATCAGCTCCTTTATGCCTTGAACCATGCGCGGGTCATTGGCGGCAATCAACTGGGCTATCTCCATCGCCTTTGGCATGAGTTCGTCCGGAGCGACGAGGTGGTTCAGCAGCCCGATCTGGTACGCTTCTTCCGCTTCGACGACGCGCGTGCTGAAGAGCAGTTCCTTTGCCTTGGGCCATCCGACCTGCATCGGCAGTGTCCATGTGGAGTTCACTCGACCATAAGACGCCGCGAGGAAGCGGAACCTGGAACGTTCGCAGCCCACGCGAATGTCGAAGCTAGACGCCATGACAGCGCCGCCGCCGTATGAAAGCCCATTTAGCGCACCGATTGTCGGCTTTGTGCATGCTGCGACATGCCAAGAGTATTCGGAGCGTTTTGGGTCGGGCGGTGGTGGATTCTCCGCGTCTCTCACCTGCTCGTGGATGTCCGCGCCGGCCGAGAACGCGCGGTCGCCCGTGCCGGTGAATATCACTGCCTTGATGTCCGTGTCCGCCTCCATATCACTTATGGCGGTATCAACCTCGCGATACAGCCTCTTGCTCAGCGCATTCAGTACCTTCGGCCTGTTAAGACGAATGATACCGACACCCTCGTCTTTGGTCACAACAATGTCTTCGTAGCTCACGATTACGCTCCCAGAGTGCTAGATTGCCAGTAGCTTCGATTGGCGTAAGTATATTCCCACTCGAGCCAAGCGTCAAAAGAGGCGCAATCGAGAGGGTATAAACTGTCAGGCGCGACTGTTCAGACTGACAGCGCCGCCGTATTGGGTAATTATTGTCTAATTCTCAGTCCAGCGTAAGAGCCACAGACACTCGGGTTTCGCTGCCCACGGCTTTAGTCGTGTGCCCCTGCCCGGTCAGGTCCTCGGCGAGCATCATGTCGCCGGGGCCGAGTGTGTAAACCGTACCATCGCCCAGCCCGATCTCGACGTTACCGGCTAGGGTGATGATGTATTGTTTGCGCGGCGCGGGATGCCAGTCTATGAAGTAGCCGACTTCTTGCTTTCGAACTACGATGCTAGTAGCGTCCTGAACTTCGGGCGGCTCATAGCTTTCGTCCATGTGCGACTGTCCGTCGTCGCCCGTGTATAGCCTGTAAAACATGCAAACTCCTCCATAGCGTCAGGATGACAAATCATACGGGAGCAATTATACACGTTGACGGTTATGGAAGCGCGAATAGGCATTCGGCAGATGCGGCGCGGTCGAGGGCGGAGTCAAGGGCTGCGGGGAGTATGTTGAGATGCAATGCCAGTTGCAAATACGGTGCGCGCATCCCTATCATCCCCCTTCCAGCGCCGCTTTCGCCTTGTCCGCGATGCCGGAATACTCACCCAGCACGTCGTTGTTGAGCAGCACAGTGGGCTTCGATGTGTCGCGGTATTCCGGGCGCAGCTCCAGGCTGCCCAGGAAGTCCAGACCCAACTCGCTCGCCAACTCCTCGCCCGCGCCACTGCCGAAGATTTCGCCGGAGAAGTTCTCGACTACACCGAGCACCTTGACTTGCAACTTGCGAATCATGTTGATGGAGCGCTTGGCGTCGATCTTGGCGAGTTCCTGCGGCGTGGTAACGACGATGAATCCGTCGAGTTCAAGATTCTGCATCACGGTCAGGGGGGCGTCCGATGTGCCCGGGGGCAGGTCAACTACGAGGTAGTCGAGTTCGCCCCAGTCAGTGGTTTGCAGCAACTGATTGATGGCATTATGAACCATGGGACCACGCCAGATGATTGCTTCTTCCTCGTTTTGCTGGAAGAAGCCCATGGACATCACCTTGACGCCGAAACGCTCGGACGGCAGCATCTTGTTGCCTTCGCCCACCTGTGGGCGCTCTGCGACCTTCATTGCGCGCACGACATTGGGGCAGTCGATGTCCACATCGAGGATGCCTACGCTGTGCCCTTCGTGCGCGAGAGTCGCGGCGAGGTTCACGGCGACGGTCGTCTTGCCTACGCCGCCCTTGCCGCTGTACACACCAATCTTGTGGTCGATCTGCGCCAGCGCGTCTGCGACCTGACGCTTCTGCTCGAATTGGCGCCTCATCGACTCTATGCGCTGGCGCGCGTGCGCCTGCTGCTGCGGATTCATAGTCATGGCAGTTCCTCAGCCTTTCAGTTAGTCAGTGCGTCAGCTAATCAGTTAGCCAGCGGTCAGCGGTAGAACGAGCCTTTTTACGCACGAACGCTGAACTACTGAAAACCGACTGACTTCGCTAGTCCAGTCCCAGCAGCTTCTTGCCCTCTTCCGTAATCTCGTCCGGTGTCCAAGGCGGGTCGAAAACGAGATCGACATTGATGTCGTCAACACCTTCTAGTTCGGCTAGCCGCCACTCCGCCTGTTGCGCGATGTACGGACCCATGCCGCAGCCCGCGAAGGTGAGCGTCATCTTCATATCGATGTTTCCCTCTACAAGAGAAACATCACGCACTAGTCCGAGGTCAACAATGTTCACGGGGATTTCGGGGTCATACACGTCCCTCAGCGCCTCGTACACGTCGTCCAGTGTTAGGTCTATCTTGTTAGTCATGCCGCTCCTCCATCTTTCGTAGGTTGCTAGAAAGCCATTGTATCACGCCGTACCAGTCATGTGTTTCTGATAGAGACGACCGCCCAATTGGAAACGCTAACCAACGCTAATCTTCTCTTGAAGCTGCCTATGCGCTATGCTATTCTGGGAGTTGGCCGGGGAGTAGCGCAGTTTGGTAGCGCACCTGCATGGGGTGCAGGGGGTCGCTGGTTCGAATCCAGTCTCCCCGACCATAATGAGGAAACAAGGACATTGAGCAGGTTTGCTCATCGCCGTTCGTTGCATACCCTTTCCCTACGCGTCCCATCGTGAACCGTTCCTTCGACCACGCGCATGGTCGCTCGCGGTCTGCAAACCAACCGTCCTCACGCGTCTGCGTTATGGCTGCCGCATTTCTGACCCGCTAAGCGAGGAGCTTGTCTGCCAGATCCGGGAAGTCAACCGCGGTTACGTCGAATGCTGTGGAAGCCGAGTCGATGTCGGACGAACCCGGAAACACGTCGGACTCCCCCTCCCTGTGGACATACGCGGTGTGAAGACCCGCCGCGCCCGCCCCTTGCAAGTCCCTCTTGTGTGCAGCCACCATCATCGCCTCCGAAGGATCGACCCGCAGCAGCTTGAGAGCTGTCAGGTACGCTTCAGGGTCGGTCTTGTAGTGTCCGAGGAACTCGCATGACAGAATCCCGTCCCATCGAATGTCGTTGTACTTGGAGCAGTCCACGACTATGGAATAGCTGAGAACTGTCAGCACGATAGTCGTGTAACGGCCTCGGAGTCTCTCTATTGCGTCCGCGGCGTCGCGCCATGCGCTCATCCTGTGCCAGACTTCGTTAAGCTCGTCCCGTTCCGACGCGGACAGCTCTAAGGCGGAGTGCTTCTCCAGAACGTCGTTCAGAACGCTGCGATGAATCTGATCGGCGTTCCTCCAGGAGAGTTCGCCGGATCTGACGCGAGCGAGTGCGTCGAACATGCAAGTGCGCCAGTCTGTGGCGAACTGTGTTACGTCAACGTCGGCATTCTGTTCGGCGGCAAGTCGAGCCACCTCCTTCTGTATCGCCCCGCGCCAGTCGAATACCGTGCCGCCTACGTCGAAGGTCAAAGCCTTAATTTTTGAGAGGTCAGTCATGAGGTCAGTCATAATGTGTTTAGCGCCTTTCTACTCATGTGGATTGGATGTCATTGCGCTGAAAGGCGGCGCGCTTCTCCGCAAGACACGCCGGCGCTCCAGCATTAGGAATTATACTCTTACCTTAACTAGCCGGGTAATCTGTGTGAACTTGACCGCCTCAAAGCTCGCACTCCCGATATGCACTGAAAGCGGCGACGCGCAATATGCCGCAGCCTTCTGTTGCATATTAGATGACTGATTTAGTAGAGTGCCAATAATTGGCAGGAGAACCTAACGGACTAAGTCGGATGTTACAGTAGCCGGCGCAGGCTTTCTCAGGCGGTAGCGCCATTGCCAAGATTGAGCCAGCATTCGACAGGCGATGCAAAGAAGCGGCTGAAACTGACAAAGGAGGAGTTTACGAATGACGACCACACCGGGAACCGAACTGATTGAACTCGAAAATGGCGTTTTCGCTCGGCTTCACGAGGGCCTTACCAACGCGGGCATCATTGTTGGCGACGAGGGCGTGCTGGTGATAGACTCGCTGCGCGTTCCTTCATTCGCAAGGGACCTAATCCGAGACGTCAGGCACATAACCGACAAGCCGATTCAGTACCTGGTGGACACCCATTCGCACTGGGATCATGCGTGGGGCAACGAGGAGTTCCCGGACGCCACTATAATCGGACATGAGAACTGCTACAACGAGATGGTGGATGTCGAATGGAACAGGGAGTGGCGGGAGAAGGTAGTATCTTCGGGAGATCCCTGGTCCGAAGAGGCTGCGCTCGTTAAAATTACGCCCCCCAACCTCACCTTCGAGACCAGCATGAGGCTTTACTTCGGCGGAAGGGAGCTGCGTCTCATATTCTTGGGCAGGGCGCACACGGGCGGCGACACTCACATCCATCTGCCGGACGACGGCATCGTCTTCTGCGGGGATGTAGCGCAGGATGGCGGGGTACCTTATCTGGGTGATTCTTATCCGGACGAGTGGCCAGACACAGACGACCGTCTGGTCGGACTGCCGGTGGAGCGATTTGTTTCCGGGCATGGTCCCGTCGGAGCGCATTCCGCGTTGGAAGAGGCAAGGGACTTCATTCACGAACTCTTCGGCACGCTCCAGGCTGCTGCCAAAGAGGGCAGAAACGCACAGGAGGCGGCATCTTCGACGGTCGCGGCCCTGACTCCTCGCTATGGGGGGTGGCGCAGCTTTGAACGGCTGGAAGAGACTCTGCCGGAGGTGTACGCCAAGCTGACCTAGATCGCGCCGGTACAAGCGAAACCAGAAGTCTGATTCCTCTGCTCTTCGATCGCCGCTCGACCGGCAAAGTACCATGCCGCTATGCGGGCTCGTCAGTACCTCACGGCAATGCGCGGCATTCGCGTCGCAGTTGGCGTCGCAGTTGGCTTTGAAGGTCTGAGATTTCTCCGCCTGAAGGCAGTGTGCGTCGGCATCTTCACCTTATGCCCAAGCTCGTGTTATATTCGCGGAAACAGGCGCATCACAGGAGGGACTGAGATGAATGTCATCTGGATAGTTTCCGATACCTTCCGAAGGGACCATATAGGCGCATACGGAAACCGCAGGATTCATACGCCCTCTCTGGATGCACTCGCGACGAGGGCGGTTCGGTTCGACTCTCACTATTCCGCCGGGTTCCCGACTATGCCCACGCGAGCGGATCATCAGACCGGTCGCTGGACGATGTCGTTCATGGGGTGGCAGCCTCTTCCCGACGGCGTTACCACCCTCGCGGAGATTCTGGCTGAACACGGCATGCATACGGCTGCTTCGGTGGACACCCCGTATTATCTCCGGGATGGGATGAACTACGACCGGGGCTTTCAGTCCTTCTTCATGAACGCGGGGCAGGATTCCCTCTGGTCGCTGATTCCGGAGCCGGGCTATCATCACGAGGCGCTCGATATACGCGCTGCGTGGCGGAGTGAGGCTGACAGGAACGCCCCCAAGACCTTCATGGCAGCAATCCGGTGGCTGGAGCGGCACTACAAGGAAGACTTCTTCTTGTATGTGGACACCTGGGACCCGCACGAGCCATGGGACGCGCCGTCCTACTACACGGAACTGTACCTGCCGGACTACGACGGCGAACTCGTGCTGCCGCTCTATGGCAACTGGCATGACATGCCCGGCTATGAAGAGTCGCAACTTCGGAAAGGGCACGCTACATATTGCGGCGAGATTACAATGGTGGACACTTGGGTAGGATTTCTGCTGAAGTCGGTGGAGAACATGGGGCTGGCGGACAATACGGTCGTCATTTTTACCACGGACCACGGTTTCTACTTCGGAGAGCACGGTGGACTCTTCGGCAAGATGAGCTCGGACAAGTACCCGGACGGGACGCTGCGTCCGTACGACGAACTGGGTTCGCAGTGGAGCTATTCGCCGCTCTTTGAGGAAATTGTTCGCCTGCCTCTTCTGATCCGCGCACCCGAAATACCGCCGGGGACTTACAGCGGGTTGAGTTCCGCAATCGATGTAATGCCCACCGTCCTGGACTTGCTGGGCATGGACATTCCTGCCTTCGTGCAGGGCAGATCGCTCGCTCCGGCATTGCGCGACGGGTCATATTCGGGGAGGGAATTCGTCATTAGCAGCCTTCCGTTCGCAAATCCGGGCGATCCGGTTCAATCCGTGGACAACTTCCTCCGTGACCTCAAGGACTTCCCGGTTACGACTGTCACATCCGGGGAGTGGAGCCTGCTATACAGCCCCGAACCCGGAGTATCGCAGCTATACAATCTGAAAGCCGATCCACATCAGCTCGAAAATGTGATTGAAAGGCACATGGACTTAGCCGGAGAACTCCATAAGCTGCTCGTCGAGTTCATGCGCGAGACCGAAGTGCCGGCGCGCTTGCTGAAGCCACGTCTGGAACTGCGGATGTAGGGGTGCGCTGGAGGAGTGCGCTGTAGGAGTGTTATGAAAGCATGAGCAAGGGATACGATTACATAATAGTCGGCGCGGGTTCGGCGGGCGCGGCACTGGCGTCTAGGCTGTCCGAAGACCCGCGATGTTCGATTCTGCTGCTGGAGGCCGGCGCGGACTACCCATCTCAGGAAAGTATGCCGGATTCGGTCAAGTACGCTTACGGGACTGATACGACCATCTGGGACGGCGGGCACATCTGGAACTTTCGCGCAAGGGCGACTGAGAGCGCCGACATAGACATCCCCAGAGGGAGAGTCACCGGAGGCTCCAGCGCAGTCAACGATGCCCAGTTTTTGCGGGCGATGCCCAATGACTTCGACCGGTGGGCGGAATGGGGCAATTCCGAATGGAGTTACGAAAAGGTATTCCCTTATCTGTTGAAACTGGAATCCGATGAGGACTTCCAGGACGAGTTCCATGGCGCGGACGGGCCCATAATCTGCCGCCGATACCGCCGGGACGAATGGGGACCACAGCAGCGCGCATTCTATCGCGCATGTCTGGACGCCGGGTTTTCGGATTGCGCCGACCATAACATGCCCAACTCCACGGGTGTTGGTCCCCTAGCCTTTAACATCGCAGAGCGGGTACGAGTGAGCACGGCGATGGGCTACCTCGACCCGGCGCGCGGCCGGCCGGGATTGGAAGTCAGACCGCACTCCCTCGTGAGCGGTGTCATCTTCGAGGATCTCAGGGCGATTGGCGTCCGAGTCATCAGAGACGGCAAGGAATCATCCGTGTTTGGCGGAGAAGTAATCCTCTGCGCCGGTGCAATAGGGTCGCCTCATATACTCGCCCTTTCGGGGGTCGGGCCGCGCGAGCAGTTGCGGCAGCTTGAAATACCTGTCGTGCAGGACCTGCCCGGCGTTGGGCGCAATCTGCGAGACCATCCGGATGTGCCGATGGCATGGCGCACTCGCGAAAACTTTCCGCTGGATACCAATCAGGTAGCCACAGGCACGGTTACGCTGCGGTTCACGGCGACGGATTCGCCGTTCAAGAATGACCTCGTAGTGTACATGGGCAACTACTCGGCGGGAAGACCGATGAGGGGCTTGGACCACATAAGCCCTTCAGGCATAGGCATAAGCCAGTGTCTCTATCTAGCGCTGAGCCAGGGCGAGCTTCGCGTACAGTCCTGCGACCCGAGGCAGCCGCCTTATCTCGACTTCAACCTGCTGGACGACCCCTTTGACTTGGCGCGTATGCGCGAGAGCGTCAGACTCTGCGCCGACCTGTTCCGACATGCGGCATTCGACGACATTGTCGAGGAACGCATGGGACCTTCGGAAGAAGTTCTGAACAATGATGACGCGCTGGACTTGTGGATGAAGCGGGAGGTAATTACCGCCCATCATGTATCCAGCACCTGCAAGATGGGACCGTCAAGCGACCCGATGGCCGTGGTTGACCAGTACGGCATGGTACACGGCGTGGACGGTCTGCGAATCATAGACGCCTCGATAATGCCTGACACGGTGCGAGCGAACCTGAATCTCACGGTCATAGCAATGGCAGAGCGGGCAGCGGAATTCGTGATGTCAGGCTGATCAATTGCACCATCAGACGAGCGGAGCGCATGGCTGCGCCTTCACATATGAGCATGTCCCCCAAGGTCAGGTCGGCGACGGCTGGATTGGCGTAGGCGGCTCAAGATCGCCCGGCAGCCCTGACCTTCTCCAGCATCACCGGCGGCAAAGGGAATACCCAGCCCCTGTTCGTGATGACTTCCATTGCAAGCGCGGGTGGAACCGCCACGGTAATCTCCGGCTCCATGGAGAGCGCGTAAGGTCGCTTGCCCGGTTCGATGACTACCGCATTGTCGAAGAGAGCAACCTTGGCGGCGTAATCGCGCGGCGTCTGAAATCGCAGGCTGCCGTGTCTTGTTCACTCCTCCCGAAACTCCACACCGTGCTTGGGACGGTTACCCCCGCAACCACCGGTTGACATCGCAAACTGGTGATGGTATGTTCTGCCGACACTTTTACATAATGCATCAAACGTTATGCCATCATAAAAAGATGGCGCTTTGCCCCCGGTGACAGCTCTGGTAACCCCCAATCCGCA
>JAGGDZ010000264.1 GCA_024648655.1 Chloroflexota bacterium
GCGCTCGACATATGAAATCGTAGGTTGCCGTGTCTTTCTGGCCCCCCCCAAAACTCCACACCGTACTTGGGACGGTTACCGAGTGTCAGGCTACTTGACCTCCGACAGCGTAAATCGTACTCTTGGCATCGTCTGTGAGTCCTAGTTCTGTGTTTATGTAACCAGAACTCTACCAGGATTCCCTGCTTCTTTCTTATCACACCAACTTTGGGACGGTTACAGTCTTCCTGCTTCGGGAGCGGGAGGTCGCCGGTTCAATCCCAGCCACCCCGACCACAGCCTATCACTTCCTCCGATTCAATCCTAAAGGAGGGCCGTACCTTGCCTGCCATTGACCAGAATACTCGTCGTCGGATAACGCGGCTTGGCGTAACGGCTTTGGACGAGGAACGCGCCTGCCCAGGATATGTGCTCTTCACGCCGAATCTCGGTCCGGGAGAGCCGCGCCTGATAGACTTACACGGCAATATCGTTCACAGATGGAAGATGCCGTATCCACCCGCGTTCTGGGGTTACCTACTACCTAATGGCAACCTGTTCTACGGAGGCAGGATTCAAGACGAGACTCCTCTGCCATTCCCTACATGGGCGATTCTCAAGGGTGGCGCGATGCTTGAGGCCGACTGGGAAGGTAATGTCCTTTGGGAGCACCGCGACCCGTGGCACCATCACGACGCACGGCGCACGGAGTCGGGCGGCGCGATTTATCTCGGACTATATCGTGTGCCGGACGAGTTCGCCGAGCAGGTGAGGGGCGGCATCCCGCTAGAAGGGGGCAATGCCATGTGGGCTGACGAACTTGTCGAGGTGGACGCGGATGGCAACCGCGTATGGTCCTGGCTGGCGCATGAGCACCTGGACGTTGAGACGGAAGTTTTAACATTCAACCACCCGCGCGAGAACTGGACGCACGGTAATACCATCGTGCCGTTGCCCGACGACCGCGTGATGGTCAGCTTCAGGAGTATTTCGACCGTTGGCATTATCGACAAGACGACAGGGGATTTCGAGTGGAAGCTGGGCGGCGATGTGCTGGCGCAGCAGCATGACCCGTGTATGCTGGACAACGGCAATGTGCTGATCTTCGACAACGGGACACAGAGGCACAACGATGCTTTCGCCTACTCGCGTGTCATCGAGGTAAATCCTGCCACAAACGAAATAGTCTGGGAGTACCGGGACAAGCCTTCGCTTAATTTCCACAGCAACATCATCTCCGGTGCGCGCCGTCTGCCGAACGGCAATACGCTGATTACGGAAGGCTTCTTCGGACGGATGTTTCAGGTTACGCCAGAAGGTGAAGTCGTCTGGGAGTACATCAACCCGGACTTTGACAACACCCCGTTCTTTGGTGAGGTCAACGGCATCTTCCGCGCTGAGCACTACATGGCGGGGGAGATTCCGAGGCTGTAAGCGAGAGTGACATCAATGTCTGGGTGCAGAAGATTTCATCCGCACCCTATCATTCTATGTCTGCACAGGGGCAGGTTCTAACCTTCGCCTTCGCAGGGGCAGGCTTTTCCCCCTTTGATGGAGGAAGGGATGATAGAGGAATGGATTTTCGGCTTGGGTTAGTATTCGTCCGCCAAGTGAACAAAGCCGGCTCGCTTCTCCCAGAGGTCAACGCTGTGGAGGCGCAGGGTTACGGTGGCGCCAGGCAAGATGGCGTCGGGCAGGCGGGCGCGGGCGCGGAACGGATAATCAGCGAGTTCGAGTACGGCTGAACGGCGTGGTTGGTTCTCAAGCACTATCGCTTTGAAATGAGTTGCTTCCTCGTCGCCAGGCGCCTTTTCCATTCGCAGTTTGAAGTGTTTGAGCAACCAGTATCGGCGGCGTTGGTCCTCAAGCTTACTCATTGCTCGAAGCTGCACATCGGCGCGAGCTCCGACGTTGGTAATATGTTCGACGCCGTACAGCGGCTCGCCCGCGCTGAGGTAGTGGGTTATCTGGCGCTGCATCACCATGTCCGGGTAGCGGCGCAAGGGCGATGTCGCCTGTATGTACGCCGGCACGCCAAGTCCGCCGTGCGGCGCGGCAGTGGTGCCGGACTGTGCGGGCGCGAAGCGGCGCAGCATGAGGTATTGGCGCAGAGGACCATCATCGCCAATCTGCACGCCCGGCGGCAGGTCCGCGCCCAAGTCGGTGAGGTCGGGCGCAGTCTGCGACCGATACGATGCCGGTATGTCTTTGTCGCGGCAAAGCGCCGCCAGCAGCGAGTTGCAAAGCACCATGCACTCCGCGACCATCTCGCGCGCCGGTGAGTTGCGCTGCACGACTTTCACCTCTACATCATCGGGCGAAATGACCTTGATAAGCAGTTCGGGCCTGTCGATGTTGACCGCGCCCGCCGCTTCGCGCCGCCGCTTCAACGCTTCCGTGAGCGCGTATAGATTCGCAATCATATCCGTGTACTCAGACCGTTTGCTGCGCTCTTCCGGATTCCTGCCTTCACAGGAATGACGGTGAGCGATTGCGCTGTTGGCTTCATCGTAGGACAGGGCTGCATTGCTGGTGATGACCGAGGGCTTGACCTCGTAGCGTAGTATCTCGCCGTCCGTGTTGATGTCGGCGAGCAAGCTGAGGGTGGCGCGGCGCTTGCCCGCTTCAAGGCTGCCCTTGTCGTGGGATACTGCGGTGGGGAGCATCGGAACCTTGCGATCTGGGATGTACAGGCTCGCCATACGCAGACTGGCAACCTCATCGAGAACGCTGTCTTGTGGGATCAGTGCGCCCGCGTCCGTGATATGTACGCCGAGCCGGTAATTCTCCGTCTCCAGTCTCTCAAGAGAAAGAGCATCATCTCTGTCCTGCGTATCCGCGTCGTCGATGGTGATGGTGGGCAGGGCGGTCAGATCGATACGCTTGGGGTCGTGCAGCAGTTCTGACTCGTCAACGGCTTCAGCCGCTGTCAGGGCATCGTCGGAGAAGAGTTCGGCGATGTCGTCGCGCACAAGTTCAAGTGGTTCGTCCGGTGTGAAGATGCCGCAGGACACGAGCGCGTCGAAGGCTAAGCGCTGGAGATTGCCAGTCTTGCGCCGCGTCTTGTTGAACAGCGCCTTGACCAGCGCGCTGCGAGAGTAGTCGTCGCCGAATGCCGCATAGCCGCGAATGCTGTCGATGAGCATCTGCTGGTGTGTAGTGAGCGCAGCGGGCAGTTCGCCGCTTTCAAGGGATGCTACCAGCGCTTCGGCTTCGGCGGCTTGCCGCGCCTGTTGTTTGCGGCGGGCAAGGGTTTCCTCTACGGCGGTCGGCGTGCGTGGGGTGTAGCCTGTCTTGGCGTCCTCAAAGTAGAGGGAGTCCCTGTCGAGGCAGAGCAGAAGCGCGACTTGCTGCGCTGCGTTAGCATTGCTACCCCAGTAGAGTTCGGTCAGGTCGTTGAAGGATAGGGCAGTCTGCTCGTCACTGACGACCT
>JAGGDZ010000240.1 GCA_024648655.1 Chloroflexota bacterium
GGTTAATGCCGTTGTCCCGTGCCAGCCGTCTCGCCACCGGCGTTACCTGACGCGCGGCTCCACCTGTGGGACGTCCTTGCCGCCGCCGCTGCCGTCTTCGAGCGCCCGCCGGCGATGAGGGCGCGCCAGGATCGGGTCGCGGCGGGTTCTCGCCCGGCTCTCCGATGACCGCCACCAACTCTCCGACCTTAACCAGAGATCCTTCGGCTGCCATGATGTGGTACACGACGCCGGAGGCGGGCGATTCCAGCTCTGAGTTGATCTTGGCAGTCTCGACCTCGACCAGTGGTTGCCCTTCGGCGATCTCGTCGCCCTCGTTGACGAGCCACCTGGTCAGCGTCCCGTCCTCCATGTTCATGCCCCACTGGGGGAGCAGCACATTCGTAGCCATGAGTATTCCTCCGGTCAGCCGCGGACAGAGCTAGCGGCCGCTAGTCCAGCGTGGCATAAATCGCGTCGGCAATCTTGTCCTCGTTAGGAAAGACTTCGGACTCCAGAGCAGGGCTGAACGGGAAGTGGCAATCTAGGCTCGTTACTCGCTGTATCGGGCTTTGGAGGCTCCAGAAGCCTTCCTGTGCAACCATCGCCGAAATCTCGGACGCGACGCTGCAACTCTTGTGAGCCGGATCCACTATGACCAGCCGGCCCGTCTTCTCCACCGAATCGAGTATCGTTCTGGTGTCCAGAGGAACTATAGTGCGCGGGTCTATCACCTCGACGGAGATGTCCTCTTCATCCAGCGTCTCCGCGACTGCCATCGCCCGTCGAAGCATGCCCGCCAGTGCGACCACTGTGACATCGGAGCCTTCGTTCTTGACATCGGCAACGCCGAACGGGATGGTGTAGTCGTCATCATCTTCGACCTCGCCACGGGTCCCTGTAAGGTTATTGTCCTCGAAGAACATAACGGGGTCATTGTCGCGCACTGCGGTCTTGAGCAGCCCCTTGGCGTCGGCTGGGGTCGTGGGTATAGCTATCTTCAAGCCTGGCATGTTCATGAGCATGGGGTATGGCCTGTCCGTGTGGTGAGCGGCGCTGTTCGCGCCGTAGATCATGCCGCACCTGTACACGACGGGCAGGCTCACCTGACCGCCGAACATGAAGCGCATCTTCGCTGCCTGGCTGATGAGCTGGTCCATCGCCACCCAGAGAAAGCTGGAGAGCGACTGTACGATGGGCCTCATGCCCACGGCGGCGGCTCCGACCGCGGCGCCCATGAATCCATTCTCAGACAGCGGCGTGTCGATTACGCGGTCGCCGAACTCCTGGGAAAGCCCTCCGGTGACACCATATATGCCGCCGCGAATGCTCTCCCCCATGATGAAGACCTTCTCGTCGCGGCGCATCTCCTCTTTGATGGCGGCGTTCAGCGCGTCTGCGTAGGTTATCTCAGGCATGGCACAACTCTCCTGCGCTATAAGTTCGTGGGACGCTGTTCGTATCTAGTTGTACACCGGCAATGGGTCGGCATACATGTCGTTAAGAAGATCGTCCATCTCCGGATACGGGCTTTCGCGCGCGAACTCCAGAGCTTCGGCAATCGTCTCCGCCACATCCTGGCGGACCTCTTCAATCTCTTCCCGCGAGGCTATCTGCATTTCGACGAGCCACTGAGAGTGCACCTCGATGGGGTCGCGCTCGCGCCACTCCTCGACCTCTTCATCTGTCCGGTAAGGCTCGCGCAAAATGCGGACCAAGCCTTCGGAGTGGTCTTCGTACCTGTATGTACGTGCTTCTATGAGCGTTGGGCCCTCGCCGGCGCGTGCCCTTCTGACGGCCGCAGTGGTCGCTTCGTACATTGCCATTGCGTCCTGCCCGTCCACGAGTATGCCGGGCATGTCGTATGCGGAGGCGCGGTCCGATATGTTCTCCACGGCAACCGCCTCCTTGAAGCTGGTGGTAACCGCGTACTGGTTGTTCTCGCACAGGAAGATGACCGGCAGCTTCCAGATGGACGCCAGATTCATGGCTTCATGGCAGGCGCCCTGGTTGCTGGCGCCGTCTCCGAAGAAGGCGACGACCACGCGGTCGTTGCCCTGCATCTTGCTGCCCATTGCAGCGCCGACGGCGACGGGAAGCGCCGAAGCGACGATCCCGGACTCGCCCAGAATCCCTATGTCAAAGTCCGCAAGGTGCATCGAGCCGCCCTTGCCCTTGCAGTATCCGGTCGCCTTGCCGAGAAGCTCTGCCATTGCGCGCCGGACATCGCCGCCCTTGGATATGGGATGCCCGTGAGAGCGGTGGTTGCCGGTGATATAGTCGTCGTCCCGCAAGGCAGCGCAGGCTCCGACGGCAACGGCTTCCTCCCCAATGTAGCAGTGAGCCATCCCCACTAGCTCGCCGCGTTGGACAAGCTGCTTGACGTTCTCCTCGAACTCGCGGATCAGCATCATCCGCCGGAGCATCAGCATGTAAAGGTCTCGTTCCTGTCCCATTTTAGCCTCCACTGATGTAATGGCCTCTCGTGAGACCGCTGTATCCATACTTCAGCCTTGCTTCCGGCACACTTCCGGTTCACTTCCGGTGAATGTATGCAGGCGCATGGCACTCGTAAAGGTGTCCGTTTGCCTTGCGCGCATCTTATTACAAAGGCGGGGTGGCGACAATAGCGAGGTTGCCAACCGTCCGCCAATGCTATTAGGGTATAATCCGAATGCGTGCAGTTTGCTAACGACATAGAACCGGTTGCCGGTCGTCACTTCAATTCTGTTCTAATAGCTTAAGGCAAATGGAGTTACAAACATGGTTCTTTCAGATACTGACCTCGACTACGATGCAATCGTGATCGGAGCAGGTATTTCAGGCATGTACCAGTTGTACAGACTCCGGGAACTGGGCTTTAGCGTACGTGTCTTTGAGAGAGGCACGGGCGTGGGGGGAACCTGGTATTGGAACCGGTATCCGGGCGCTCGGTTTGATTCCGAAAGCTACTCTTACGGCTATTCCTTTTCTCAGGAACTGCTCGACGAGTGGGACTGGTCCGAACGCTTCGCCTCTCAGCCGGAGATTCTGCGATACCTTCAGTACGTAGCCGATAAATTTGACCTTCGCAGGGACATTCAGTTTTCCAGCGACGTTAAGTCTGCCGCCTATGATGACGACACACGGAGTTGGCAAGTCAAACTAGCGGATGGAAGTACCTACAAGAGCAGGTTTTTGATTACGGGCGTAGGCATCCTCTCCCAGCCTACGCTGCCGAAAATCGCCGGAATCGATTCCTTTAAGGGGCAGTCCTTTCACACCTCTCGTTGGCCTCACTCCCCAGTGGACTTTTCGGGCAAGAGGGTGGCGGTCATTGGAACCGGCGCTACGGGAATACAGACAATCCAGGAGGTAGCCAAGAGCGTCGGGCATCTCTCCGTTTTCCAGCTTCGACCGGAGTGGTGCGCCCCTCTTCACAACTCGAAAATACAGCCGGACGAGATGGAGGCGATCAGAGCGAACTACGCGGAAATGTTCGAGCATTGCGCCCAAACTGCCGCCGGATTCATACACGATGTCGATCCCAGGAACACATTCGAGGTTAGCGACGAAGAACGCTATGAGTTTTGGGAGCGACTGTACGCCAGTCCCGGCTTTGGCATCTGGCAAGGCAATTTCAAGGACATACTAACGAACCCTGAAGCCAACAAAGCCATTTCCGACTTTATAGCCGACAAGATACGAGAGCGTGTGAATGATCCCACTATCGCAGAAAAGCTAATTCCGAAGGATCATGGCTTTGGAACCAAGCGAGTGCCTCTGGAGACCGGATACTACGAATCTTACAATCAGGAAAATATCGAACTCATAGACATCAGCGAGACCCCTATACAGAGAATCACGGAGCGAGGAGTCCTGACTTCCGAGAGGGAGTTCGAATTTGATTTCATAATATATGCCACCGGGTTCGACGCGATATTCGGCAGTTACAACAGAATCGACATACATGGCGTTAGTGAACGCAGCCTGAAGGAACAATGGGAAGAAGAACTGGCGACCTTCCTGGGCATTCAAACCAGCGGCTACCCCAACATGTTCATGATAATAGGCCCCCACGCTATGGCAGGGAACAACCCACGAGCGATTGAATATCAGGTCAATTGGGTAACGGAACTCATTAAGCACATGAATGACCGTGGCTTTACTCGCGCCGAAGCCAGCCCGCAAGCTCAAAGGGACTGGCGTGATTATGTAGTGGAACAGGGCAAGGACCTGCTGAGAAACGAGGTCGATTCGTGGCAGACCGGAATCAATATGAATCTGGAGGGCAGGCAAACCCGAATCGTTGGCATGTATTCCGGTGGTCAGCCATCATATCGACGCCGCTGTGAGGAGGTAGCGCAGAACGGCTACAAGGAACTGAACCTCCGGTAGAGTCGGGCCAGGTTGTGGCGCTCGGAGTGAGCCGCTTTATGCAAGACATTGCGGGGCAGATAGCGTAGAGCGAGGTATCCACACTGCGTCTTCGGCCCCGGGTGGGGCAGCCCTGTCTAGTCTGCTCCGGCCGAGCAACCAATATGACTATGACGCAGGTGCGCGGATTGAAGGTTAGCGCGATTTCCCATCATCTTTGAGCCGCAGATAGACTGTCGCCTCTTCGCCACGCTAACGCAAATTTCTCGATTGTAAGAGTTACGATTGACCTTCTGAACTACTTTCGATATATTCGCTGTCAAATCTCTAGTGTGTGTGGTCTTTATTGAGATGGTTGTACGATCGCGCCGCCCCACCAGCGTCAGAAGACGCGAAATTATTGACGCCGCTCGGCTTCTGATAACCGAACACGGGATGCAATCCCTGACAATCGGCAATCTCGCCCGTGTGGTGGGAGTCAGCGAGGGCGCAATCTATCGCCACTTCATCGGCAAGAAGCGGATACTCGCCGGACTGATTGAAGACATAGACCTCAGACTCACGCAGCGCATTGACCTTATCGACGGCGACCCTGACTCCGGTCTGACCAGACTTGAGAATGTGCTTCACCACAATGTCGCGCCGTCCACCCTGACAGGAGTTTCGTTTCTGGTAATCGCCGAAGTTCTGATGAACGGAGACGACGAACTTCGCGCGCTGATGCAAGCCTCGATAGACAAGCACTTGGCGATGATTGAGGCACAGCTGACGGTGGGCGTCCAGAAAGGCGAGGTCAGCCCCGACGTTGACCTGAAAGCGGCAGCACTGCAATTCTACGGGCTGATTCAGGCGGTCAACACCCTGAACCACTTTGGAACGGAAGAGTTCCCCGTCGGCGACAGCGGAAAGCTCTGGCAGATATTCAAGCACGGCGTAACTGGCACATAGCCTGTCCTTGCCTGTGCCCGACTTCACCTGATGTTAGTAACCATTGGCGCTTGTTTAAGACATAGTTGAAAATACCACAGGAATACTTCATTCTGTGAGTTGGGCAACCACTTGCAGAGGAGTAACACCCATAGTAACACCCATGGCAATTGTAGATTTCATCACCGAACTGTTTGACTATAAAGGCTATAATTTGGGGCATAGCCGTTGTCGGCGCGGCATCAGTCGCGACAACAGGAGTCTCAGTGGAGGTACAAGAGCTTATGCTGGGAAGGCGAGACATCATAGACAATGACTAGCTTCAGAGGCGATGTGATGCAGCAGAGACAAGAAGGCGAGGAACGATGCCTGACTAAGGGCGCACGGTTGGTACAACCGCCAGCAAGCCGCCAGCGGAAGAGGCGAACCCTTTGCCAAACCGCCCCCAAGGGATAGCGAATCGAAAACTGACAACTGATTACTGACCATTTCACAAGGAGACACACTATGACTTCAAACGGCAAAGTCGCCATCATTACCGGCGGAGGCTCAGGTATTGGACGACAGAGTGCGCTCGCGCTCGTCAACGACGGATACTCGGTCGCCATAGGCGGCAGGCGCATTTCCGCGCTCGAAGAGACTATCGCCGAAGCCGGAGACGCCGGCGAGCGCATGCTTGCTGTCGTCACCGATGTTACGGTCGCCGACTCCATCCGCAACCTGTTCGCAAAGACTCAGGAGAAATTCGGCAGGCTCGACGTGCTGTTCAACAACGCAGGTATAGGCTCGCCGCGCATGCCGATGGAGGACATTCCATTGGAAGCCTGGCAGGCAGTCGTGAACACTAACCTCACCGGTTCTTTCATCTGCACGCAGGAAGCCATCAAGATTATGAAGAACCAGGACCCCATGGGCGGCCGCATCATCAACAACGGCTCCATCTCCGCATACACGCCCCGTCCCGACTCCGTTGGATACACCGCCACCAAACACTCCATCACGGGCTTGACCAAGTCCACATCGCTTGACGGACGCAAGTACAACATAGCCTGCGGACAGATAGACATTGGCAATGCCGCGACTCCTATGACGGAGCGCATGGGCGGCGGAGTCCCGCAGGCAAACGGACAAGTGATGGTTGAGCCAACCTACGACGTCAACCATGCGGCCGACGCCGTTCTGTTCATGGCAAACTTGCCCCTCGACACGAACGTGCAGTTCATCACCATCATGGCGACCAAGATGCCCTACGTCGGCAGAGGATAACGCCGCGGCTGGACACTCTGTTCATTCCTGCAATGTGTTCAGGAAGCCAACTCTTTTGTAGCGTCAGCCAGGTTCCTTTTGTGCAGCGCGCGCAGCCCCGGCACCTGCGACACCAGCAACACGGCAAGCGTAATCACGCCCACGATGACAAATGTGGACGGCTTGATGATGATGTCCATGTTCCAGTCCAGCGTGGACATCTGCCCCACAAGGTATGCTTCGATTGCGTAGCCCAGCACGAATCCCAGCGCCATGCCGACCACGCCTGTTACTAGGCTTTCGATAGTAATAAGCGTGTTCACCTGCCGCTTGCTGAACCCCAGTGTTCGCATTGTCGCTAGTTCGCGGCTGCGCTCCGTAACATTGAGCGTAACTGTGTTGAAAACCGCGAAGGCGGCGAGTGACATCCCGAAGACGGTCATTATGCCTATGAACTGGTTAGTGAGCGCCATAAGCTCCTCGAACCCTTCGCGCACAGCCGCGCTGCGCTCCACCGAGAGCACATATGCCCTCATTTCCAGCATCCGTGTCACCTCTTCGGTGTAATTTGGGTCTTCCAGTTCGATCAGCGCGGATGTGGCGTGGAAACCCCGCATGAGCGTCGCCACCTGCGACAATCTCATGTACGCCGACTCCCCCATCGGGAATCGAACAAGTCCGGCCACAATGAAGTCTTGGTCATGGCGCTCCGACTCCACCATAACCGTATCGCCCACATCCAGACCCAGGTCTCTTGCCAGCGTCTCCGTCAGGTATATGCCGTCCGCGCTGAGCGGTTGCGCCCCCGTCACATGCTCCGGCTTCAGCAATGTTGCATCTTCCATAACGGCCGTGATGACCGACTGCTCGGCGTGTTCGCCATTGACCAGTTTCACGGGTATTTCGGCGATAGGCTCAGCTCTACGCACCTGCTGCCACGACTCGAATACCTCCATCTTGCGGTAGTCGATGCCGTGAGTGAACACTGCTTTCAGGTCGTGCTTCTGAATCTCGTTGAACTGCACATCAAAGGCGT
>JAGGDZ010000485.1 GCA_024648655.1 Chloroflexota bacterium
TAGCCTGTTTGAAAGTCGAACCAACAATTGAGAGGAACCAATGACCACATCAAACGCAGTCCTGCTTCCAACCAATGTCAAGCCGACAAGCTACGACATCACCCTGGAGCCGGACTTCAGCACATTCACATTCAAGGGCAGCGAAACGATAAAGATAGATGTGCTGTCCCCGACAGCCTCCATAACCTTGAACTCCGTCGAGATTGCAATCCAGTCTTGCGCCGTTGCGCCTTCCGGCGGATCGGAGCTGGAAGCGCAGACCATATACTTTGACGAAGACGCAGAGAGTGCCACCTTCGAGTTTAGCGCGGAATTGCCGGTCGGAGAAGCGACTCTCTCCATCGAATTCACCGGTGAGTTGAACGACAAGTTGCGGGGCTTCTACCGCAGCACATACACTGACATAGACGGCAACGAACGCTACATGGCGACGACCCAGCTCGAAGCCACTGACGCGCGCCGAGCCTTCCCCTGCTGGGACGAACCCGCACTCAAGGCGACTTTCGCGCTTACGCTCGTAGTCCCCTCCGACATGACCGCGGTCTCCAACATGCCGGTCGTGAGCGAAGAGGAAGTCCGCCCCGGCGCCAAGTTGGTCAGATATAATGAAACGCCCATTATGTCCACCTACCTGCTTGCCTTCATTGTTGGCGACCTCTCGTACATCGAAGAGGTTGGAGACAACGGCACACTGATGCGGGTCTTCACCACAAGAGGACGAGAAGAGCAGGGACGCTTCGCTCTTGAGACATCTCTTAGGCTGCTGAAGTATTTCAATGAATACTTCGGCATCCCCTACCCTCTGCCCAAGCTCGACCACTTCGCCATACCGGACTTCGCCGCAGGCGCAATGGAGAATTGGGGCGCCATAACTTACCGTGAAACGGCGCTGCTCGTTGACCCTGAGAACACCTCGGTAGGCACTCGCCAGATTGTAGCTGCCATAATAGCCCACGAGATGGCGCATATGTGGTTCGGCGACCTCGTCACTATGGCGTGGTGGAACGACCTATGGCTTAACGAGAGCTTCGCATCCTGGATGGGAGACAAGGCAACCGATAACCTCTTCCCCGACTGGGAAGTATGGACACAGTTCGTTTCAAGCGACACCAACCGTGCCCTTAGCCTTGACGGCCTGCGTAATTCTCACCCCATCGAGCAGGAAGTCGGCAACCCCGCGCAGATTGGCGAGCTTTTCGACGCCATCAGCTACAGCAAGGGCGGGTCTATCCTGCGCATGCTGGAAAGCTTCCTCGGCGAAGAGACTTTCAGGCAAGGATTGAACAAGTACCTGACCACACACCAGTATGCCAATGCCGAACGTACCGACCTATGGAACGCACTCGCCGATGTGTCGGGACAACCTGTAGCGGAGATAATGGACAGCTGGGTATTGCAGACCGGCTACCCAATGCTGGATGTAGGCATCGAGCGCACCGGTGGCAACATCAGCCTGCACATGATGCAGCGCCGCTTCGTGTATGACGCCATCCTCGACGACAGCGCAGAGGATGCAACGCTTTGGAAAGTGCCTATAGGTGTTTACACCGCTGACGGCGACAATAGCGCATCGAGGCTTATGGACACGAAGCTGCTGGCTTGGGATGTCTCAGACGAGGGAGCGGATGACTCGAACTGGACGAAGCTCAACCCGGAGCAGACAGGATTCTACCGAGTAAGGTACTCAAGTGCAGACTTGCAGAAGCTTGTTGAGCCAATCGGGTCAAAGTCTCTGACTCCGATAGACAGGCTCGGCATTCAGAACGACCCATTCGCGCTTAGTCGCGCCGGCATAATCCCGGCAACAGATTTCCTGACCATCGCCGAGGCGTATCGGAACGAGGACAATGCCCCCGTCTGCGCCGACTTGTCTTCAAATCTCGGCGGACTGGACAACCTGCTTTCGGAAGAAGCTTTCTACGGCAACTTCCAGGCATTCTCCCGCGGCATCTTCCAGCAGGTGGCGGAGAAAGTCGGCTGGGACGCCAAGCCCGATGAAACCAACATGGACGCCCTCCTCCGCAGCACAGTATTGAACCATGTGGGAGGTAACGACGACGAGAACACACTGCGTGAAGCCGCAGCGCGATTCGCCGCCTACGCCGATGACCCATCCGCAGTCAGTCCGGACATTCGAGGCATCGTCTTCAGGCTTGCGGCAAAAAGAGGTGGTCGCCCAGAGTACGACGCTATGTGGCAACTCCGCGCGGACACGCCGCTTCAGGAGGAAAAAGTCCGCTTCCTGTATGGGCTAACCTCATTCGAGGACAAGGCGCTGCTTGAAGAGACGCTCAACCGCTCCCTTGGCGACGAGGTGCGCGTCCACGATACTGTCAGCGCCATCACCCTTGTTGCGGGCAATACGCAAGGACGCGACCTGGCTTGGCAGTTCCTGAAGGACAACTGGCAGGAACTCGACAGGCGCTACGGCGAAGGCGGGTTCGCTATCATGCGTCTTGTAGGCATAGCGTCCGCGTTCAACACGCTCGAAATGCATGACGACGTTGAGCGCTTCTTCACCGACAATCCTGCGCCCGGCGCAGCACGCACCATAAGCCAGTCGCTAGAGCGGATTCGACTCAACGCCGCATGGCTCGGCCGAAACCGCGATGAGCTAGCAGATTGGTTCGTGGGCTAAGGCTCGGCAATTCGGATAAACGGAACGCCGCTTCGGAAGATTGAGGCGGCGTTCGTTTATTCCGATTACAATCGCAGCCGTCAGGACTCCAAGAATTCTCGTATCAGCTGAGCAAACTCCGTTGGCTGCTCCAGCATCATCATGTGTCCTGCGCCTGACATCGTATGTGCGGATGCGCCCTCGATGCGGCTTGAGAACTCATAGCCATAAGACGCAGGCACAACTTTATCCTGCTCGCCAACGACGACCAGTGTCGGAGCCTTTATGCGTGCCATCCGCTTCTTCAATCCCTTGTCGGGTATGGGCCAGAGGAACTTGCCCACCGTGGCAAGCGAGCGTACGCGCTCAATAATCTGCGTGCCCCGTTCCAAATCATCCTGCGGTTCCGGCAAAATCGACATCGCCGCATCAGAGTTTGGATCGGAGAACAGAACGCTACGTAGTTCCTCTATGGGCGTGGCGAAGTAATCAACCCCAGGTTCATCATCCAGCCACATACCAGCCGGCGCCGCCAGTACCAATTTGCTGACGCTGTCCGGGCGAAGTGCCGCCATTTCCGCCGCTATCATCCCGCCGAGAAAGTGTCCCACTACATTCGGCACTTCAATTCCCAGCGCTTCCAGCAAGTCGAAATGGTACAGAACCAAGTCAAGCAACTCATCCAGATCGTCAGGCCCCGGCGCGCTGTCCACAAAACCTGGCTGTATCGGTGCATACACGGTGTAGCGCTCGGCTAACGCGTCCATAAACGGATGCCAGCCATGATACCCAAACGCGCCATGTAGATAGACCAGCGGCTCGCCGCTGCCCTTGCTGGCAACTTCAATCTCCGCACCGCATACCGTTATCACTTGACCGTTCTGTTGCGTGACCATCTAACTGAACCTTTCAAATCATTACTCGTAACAAGGCGGCGTCAGCACCAGTCTAACGCCGCCTCTTGCCGGCTGACCGCATCGCCGTGGATGGCTAGTCGCCTGCTGATGCCATCCCTGCGACCTCGCGTTCTTCGATAGGCTGCGGCCACCAGTGGTCTTCGTACTCGTCCCACATGCCTTGCAATTCAGGGAACACCTCTGTTGCGAACATCTCAGTGTTCTTCATAGTCAGGTCTTTGGGCATGCTTCCAATCTGAAGCAGGACCATCAGGTGTCCTACTCGCAAGCCCTCAACTGCGCCTCGCAGGTTCTCGATGACCGTCTTCGGGCTGCCCGCGATCACATAGCCTTGCTCGACGAAGTCGTCCCATGTCATCGCCTGCCGCGTCTGGTTCGCCGCCGCACCCAACTGTGCGACCGCTCCCGCCTTGAGCGTGCGGATGGTGCGATAGCCCGGCGCGTCCGCGAAGCCCTCGTACACGTGCAGGCACTTCTTATAGAAATACTCCACATGCTCAGCGTAAAGCTCCTTCGCCTTCTCATCGGTCTCAGCGACACAGACTAGCTGGAGGAAGCCGGCACGATATGGGTTGTCGTCCGTGCCCAGCCGCTCCATCTCCTTCCAGTAGCCGTTCATCACCTGAATGCCCCGCTTGTAACCGGAGTAGCTCAGGTAGCAGTAAACATAGTTCATGCGGCTGGTCCACTCCCAAGTCTCTACACTGCCGCCACCCGGTATCCACACCGGCGGATGCGGCTTCTGCAGCGGGCGTGGCCAGATGTTGGCGTAGCGCACTTGGTTGTACTTGCCGTTGAAGGCGAACATGTCCGGCTCGGTCCATGCCTTCATCACGAGGTCGTGCGCCTCGTAGTATTTCTCGCGTAGAATCGCCGGGTTGACGCCGTAGGCGAAGTTCGTGTCCATCGAGGTGCCGACCGGAAAGCCCGCGACGAGCCGACCACCGCTTATGCAGTCTAGCATCGCAAACTCTTCTGCGACTCGCAGTGGTGGATTGTACAGAGCTAGGCTGTTGCCCAGTACGATGATTGCTGCGTTCTTGGTCCGCCGCGTAAGCGTCGCCGCAGTGATATTCGGGCTGGGCATGATGCCGTAGGCGTTATTGTGGTGCTCATTAACGCAGATTCCGTCGAAGCCCACTTCGTCCGCGAATTCAAGCTCGTCAAGATACTCGTTGTACAGCCGGTGCGCTTTGTCCGCTTCAAACAGATGGCTGGGCACATCCACCCAGACGCTCCGGTACTTGTCCTCGAAGTCCTTAGGCAGGAATCGATACGGCATCAGGTGGAACCAGCTAATTTTCATCTCAGTCCTCCAAAGCGCTCAATCTGCGTGGATTATAGCATTACAATTCTAGTCGTCTTCAAGCGTACTCGTGTCACCCTCAGGCAGCCCGAGTTCCCGCGCTTTCAACAAGCGCCGCATAATCTTACCGCTACGCGTCTTCGGGAGCGTGGGCACGAAGTCTAGCTCGCGCGGCGCTACCGCAGCCGCAAGCTTCTGTCTGCTGAAGCGCATTATGTCGCGGCGCAACTCGGTAGATTCCTCGAAGCCGTCCTTCAGCGAGACGAATGCCTTCACAACCTCCATCGCTATTGGATCAGGCTTGCCAATGACACCCGCCTCAGCGACCGCGGGATGCTCGATAAGTGCACTCTCCACCTCGAACGGTCCGACGAGATGTCCAGCCGTGTTAATAACGTCGTCCGCGCGTCCGACGAACCAGAAGTAGCCGTCCTCATCGACTCGCGCCGTGTCGCCCGTGATGTACCAGCCCTTTCGGAAGCGCGAGTTGTACATCTCGGTATTGTTCCAGTATGCGTGGAACATCGAGGGCCAGTTCGGACGCACGACCAAATTGCCGTCCTGGCCGACAGGTACCGGCTCAAACTCGTCATCCACGATTCCTAGTTCAACACCCGGAATCGGCCTGCCCATGGAACCGGGGTTGATGTCCTGGCAGGCGTAGTTCGCGCACATTATCGCGCCTGTCTCTGTCTGCCACCAGTTGTCGTGGAACGGCATGCCGAACACATCGTTGCCCCAGACGACCGCTTCCGGATTCAGCGGCTCACCCACGCTCGCCATGAAACGCAAAGAGGACATGTCGTAGCGCTTGGGGACATCATCGCCCGCCTTCATCAACATCCGTATCGCAGTCGGCGCAGTATAGAAGACGGTTACGTTATAGTCCTGAATGAGCTGATACCATTTGCTGGCACGGAAACCGCCTTCGTATATGAGCTGCGTAACTCCGTTCGTCCACGGGGCGAGCATGCCGTAGGATGTCCCCGTAACCCAACCAGGGTCTGCCGTGCAGAAGTAGATGTCGTCCTCTTGGAGGTCGAGCGCCCACTTGCCTGTCGCGTACTGCTGCACCACTGCCTGATGCCTATGCACCGCACCTTTCGGCTTTCCGGTCGTGCCGGAAGTATAGTGCATGATGGAGTAGTCGTATTGGCTAGTGATGACGGTGTCAAAGTTTGCCGTAGCCTTAGCCATCTCCTCTTCGTAGCTGAGGTCGCCCGACATAAGCGGTTGAGGGTCACGATTGTTCTTGTTCACGATTACCATGTGCTGGAGCTCGAACAGCTCCGGGATGATGGGTGTAATCTTGCGCCGCAGGTCCGGCTGCGTGACCAGCACCTTTGCTTCGCTGTCCTGCATCCTGTCTTTCACTGGGTCAGGCCCGAACGCCGAGAACAATGGCCCCGCTATCGCGCCCACTTTCAATATACCGAAGAACGCGAAGTACAGTTCAGGAAGGCGCTCCATGTAGATGAAAACGCGGTCACCTTTCTCGATGCCGAGGCTCTTGAGCACATTGGCGAACTTATTGGACTGCTCCTTCATCTGCCCGAAGGTATAGGTCTCCTTCTCACCGTTCTTACCCTCCCAGATCATCGCAATCTTGTCGCGGTTGCGCCCGTTCGCGTGGCGGTCGATAGCCTCGTGCGCCTTGTTCAGGCCACCGCCCGGCTGCCAGTCCAATTCGTCATACATCTGCTGCCAGTCGAAGTTGCCGCGCACCTTGCCGTAATCAAGGTTCGGCTTCGTCTCCATGTCCTCAATGGCAGGCTTGCTTATGATCGGAAATGAAGAAGAGGTAGTCATCGTGGTGCCTCCGTGGGGTTTTTGAGTAGTTAGTTTTTAAGTTCACGGTTATCATTGTGCGGCATTCAGTTTAGTGTAGGAGTAATGCTGGCTAAATGTACACAAATACGCCGCAACGACAATCGGTATTCGTTGCGGCGTATTATACACGATAGATATTGGATTTGAAGCGCGCTAGACAGTGGGCGGCTCCATTCGGTAGAAACCCTGTCTCAGAAATTACAGCTGCTAATCGCACAAGCGGCGCAATTCTGCATCTAATGAGCCGGCGCGTGCTTGTGCAAATAATCAATTCTTCTTGAAATCAGGAGCCTTTCGGAAGAGGCTGCCGAGCTGAGAACGGTTGCGCCCGATAAATCTCGCCGATTTATACGTCCAGCTGCGTATCCCATCCTGCATGCCGCCAACCTTGCGCTTTACATCCTTCTTGCTCTCCAGCCTTCCAATCTCATCGAAAGTCAACGAAAACGAGCCACCCAGCTTTATCCTTCCTTGCCAAAGGTTATGCTCTCGCCGCGCTTAAATCATACAGTCATCTGTTCATTCCTATTTTGTTACCGGTTGCGACGTGTTTACTAATTATTCCACCCGTCAGGAGTCAACGGATTCGTGATGATTTCGCAGTCAGACACTGTAAGAGTTAGCATGTCGTCGCGATCAGTAAAAGCTGGATCGAAGCACAGCATTTCTACTTGTCCACCTATGTCTTCCAGCCCTGAGTCAGACGGAAATCGGGCATACAGAACACGCTCATTACTACCTGTGTACAAGCGAAGTCTGTTGCGCTCTACTCTTTCGACGCTTTCTTCAACGAACCATAACCATTTGTTATCGAATGCCTTTTCGGCGAGATGAATGTTGTTCTCAAATATGCTCATCATATCCCTGCTACTCAAGCGCCCATTACTAATTACCACCATCTGACTTGTATCTGGACGCTGCTTTACAGGATGAACCGTAGCGGCAGGACGGGCAGTATTGGCAGGACGTGGCGTGCTTCCCTCACGATTGCCGGCTTCAGATTTGGGATCCTTTGTATCTTCTGTATCTAAGGAAACGTCAGCAGACTCGCTGACAGAATCGGCTACTTCGGACGGTTCGGGATACACCGGCGCAGGTATCTCAACTGTAATGCAGGCGGTCAAGCTCAGTGCGATCAGTGAAATTGCAATTGCCTTTAGCATCAGTCTCCCTTGCTCATGTGTGAGATTACCAATACAGAACTCCATCTACGCCATTATTTCGACCCAGAACTACTCCTCATCCACCATCCTCATCCACCATCCGCCGCAATTCCTCCTTCGCCTGCCGAATCTCCTGAATCTTCTCTCCGATACGGTCGAATAACGGCTGTCTGGCCTTGATGCCCTCCGCTATCAGAAACGCAGCCGCCTCAGAGCGACTGCCCATGATGCCCGCCTCGACAAGTTCGTCCAGACGATCGAGGCTTGCCTTGTCAACCCGCACCATCACCACGTTGTCGCGGCTGCCGCGCATGCCCTGTATCGTGTCCCGTATGTTCTCGCCAATGCTCTCCGCCGCATCCACGCCCTTGACTATAGCCACACGCACAGTCTTGTTCACCTCGTCAACGATCTCGTCCACATTCTCAGACATCCTTCGCCTTTCGTCCTTCTCATTCTGCTTATTTTGGCTCTCGCTCATTGGACACCTCTTTATGGTATTACTCGTATTTACCTTACAAGTAATCATACAGTGCCCAATTTACTATTACAACCAACAAGTCAGGCGGTCATGTCCACCGGTAAATTTGACCGAAGAATGCAGTTTCGCATATCGTTGAACGCTGTTAGGCAAGACCGAAAGGACTTAATGAACGAAGACGATTCACAGTCCAAAGCCTCCGGGCGTCCATCTCCTCGCATACTGCCGCGCTCCCAGCCCACAACCCCCCGCACTCGAAGGCGCTCAGCCCTCACACGTCGCGATCTGACCAAGGGCAGCATCCGCAACCACGTCTGGTATCTTGGCTGGCCGCAAGTCGCGGAGGGTTTCCTAGGCGTCGTCGATCAAGTGGCTGATCTGGTCTGGGCAGGACGGATCGGCTTCCATGCCATCGCCGGACTCGGCGCAGCGCAGGCGTACCTTAGCACCATCATGATGGCGCGCATGGGCCTTGACTCCAGCATGCGAGCCATGATCGCGCGCGCTGTTGGGGCGCGGCGCATTCAATACGCCAACCATGTACTGGCGCAGTCGTTCACACTGACGTCGGTTCTGGCTATCGCCATGATTGCCGCTGGTATGCTCCTCGCGGAACCACTGCTTCGCGTCATCGGAATTAGTGACGCGGCGGTCGAACAAGGGACCGGCTATATGCGCGTGCAACTTGTGGCGATGGCATGCTTGAGCTACCATAGGCTGTTCGGGGGTGCACTTCAGGCGTCCGGAGACAGCATCACTCCGCTTAAGGCTGCGATGGTGTCCCGTGTAACGCACATCGTCCTCAGTCCCATTCTCATCTTCGGGTGGCTCGGACTTCCGGCGATGGGATTGACAGGGGCAGCGTTCGCCCGGCTGATTTCCGAGGTATTCGGCACCGGCATAACCTACTGGGCGCTGCGTTCAGGGAGGGGGCGAATAGGCCTGCACTTCAAGGAGTTCCGCATAGATTTTCCGCTCATTTGGGGTCTGGTGCGACGGGGTGCGCCCGCCTCAGTCACGAATATGCAGCGCGGTGTCTCGCAGCTTGTAGTCGTAGGAGTGGCAGCACAGTTCGGAGACGTGGCGCTCGCCGCATTCGCCCTTGCCCGCCGCGCCGAAAATGTCGTGAATCAGAGTTCGCGCGGCATGGGACGTGCGGCAGGTGCGCTCGCAGGTCAGAATCTAGGAGCCGGACATACTGCGCGCGCGCGCAGCGCCGTCGGCTGGGGCATGGGCATAGGATTAAGCATGGCTGCGCCCTTCCTCGCCTTAATGTTGTTGTTTCCCGAAACCGTTGCGGCATTCTTCAACACCGATGTCGAGTTCATAAGCATATCGTCAACCTGGCTGCTGATAGCCACCGTCGGCTACATTTTCATGTGCCCGGTGCAGATTTTCACGCAGGCGTTCAATACCTCCGGCTCCACCTTCGCCCCGATGATCATTACTGTGGCGACCATGTGGGCATTCGAGATTCCGCTCACTTTCATTCTTGCGAACTTCAGCCCGCTAGAGCACCTCGGCATTCCGGCGGCAATTGTTGGAGGAATGGCGCTCAGGCTTGTGGCATTCACTTGGTACTACTTCAGAGGCGCGTGGCTTAGGACGGGGTTGATGTAAGCGAGTAGAGGCGGCTAACATGGCTGAGAAGAATAGGCAGATTACTTTATGGATATGGACATGGAAGAGCGCACAAAGCTGGAAGAATCGCCCCCCCGGGCGCTAGAGTCCCGGAATGCCAAGAACCAATGGATCTGGCAACGAGACTGGATACTGTTCGCCACTATCGCAGCGGTGTTCGCCACAGATCAGCTCACGAAATTCGCCATCAAAGGCACATTGCGGTTGGGCGAATCGTGGCCTGCGGAGGGTTTGATACGCCTCACACACGGCGCCAATACGGGCACCGCGTTCGGTTTGCTGTCGAACCAGACACTGTTCCTGATATTTGCGTCCATCATTGCAATCGGTTTTCTCGTCTATTTCTACCGAGCCTACGCGCTGCCGCGTCCGATTCTTCGGCTCGCTATCGGATTACAGCTCGGCGGTGCGTTCGGCAATCTCTTCGACCGGGTGGCTTTCGGCGCAGTAACCGACTTCATAGACGTGGGTTGGTGGCCCATATTCAACATAGCCGACTCTTCGATCTGCGTAGGAATGGCAACGCTTGTTATCGTGCTGCTGTTCTTTGACAGCCGGAAGGAAATGACTTCAGAAGATGAACAACCCCAGAGTGATACGTCCGGCAGCGTTGATACACGGAGTTAGATGTGAGTCGCACAATACTTACCTTCAATGCCGACACTGACGGTGAGCGACTTGACAGATTTCTCGACAACCGCTGTGACGACCTGTCGCGCTCGAGGATACAGGCACTCATATCAGATGGCAGCGTAACGCTCGACGGCGAAGCGGCAAAGCCATCTGCCAGAGTCCGAGCGGGCCGGCTGGTTGTCCTTCGCTTGCCCGAACCCCAAGCCAGCCATCTCGAGCCGCAGCGCATCCCGCTTTCGATCGTCTATGAAGACGGCGACCTGCTAGTCGTTGACAAGCCGGCCGGAATGACAGTCCATCCCGCGCCTGGCAACCCGGACGGCACACTAGTCAACGCGGTGCTGGCGCACTGCCCCGACTTGCAGGGCATCGGCGGCACGGTGCGCCCCGGCATCGTGCATCGACTGGACAAGCACACATCCGGGCTGATAGTGGTAGCCAAGAATGACCGTGCCCACCGCACCCTTAGCGACCGATTGAAGGCGCGCGCATTCACAAAGGAATACGTCGCGCTGACCCAAGGGCATGTAACGCCTCATGAGGCAATAATAGATGCGCCTATCGGACGCTCAAGCTCCAATCGCCAGCAGATGGCAGTAACGGAAAGGGGGCGCGAGGCGATAACGCGCTATCGCGTAATGCGATACTACGCTACGCATACGCTTGTTGAAGTGCGCCCCACTACTGGGCGTACCCACCAGATTCGTGTACACTTCGCGTCGCTCGGCAATCCGCTCGTGGGCGACACAACCTACGGAAAATCCGACAGCAGCCTCAACCGACACTTCCTGCATGCTACAAAGCTGGGCTTCGCGCATCCCTCCAAGGATGAGTATATGGAATTTACCTCTTCACCACCCTCAGAGTTGACGACGTTTCTGAATTCCGTCTGCCTGGACGGCACAGACTCATCAGCATCCTGAGCGCCAATTCCTACCCCCTGCCACCTCGACGGTTACCTGCAATTCGCAGGGTTGACAATCCGTCTAATATCAATTATAAGTTCAGATTAGTTACTGCCTTTGTTCCCCGTAGCGCAATTTCAACGTTTCCACAAGGCACTTGGCTGTTTCAGTCAAGCACCGAAGATGGGCACATTGCGTGATCGGCCGATTCATAACGCAACACACCCATACGAGTATGAGATGAGGAGGCGCAATAATCATGCAGAAAAGTCTATGGATCCGTATGATCTGGTTAGGCTTGACTTTAATAGTCGTGTTCGCATTCACTCTGGCCTGCAGCAGCGCGCCTGAAGACGGAGGTGCTGAGCCAGCGGCTGCCCAACCTGTTGCGACTCCAACATTCCCTCCTACTCCGATTCCACCTGCGATCGCTCAGCCGACTATGGCACCTGAAGCTGCGCCTGCCGCAGCAACCTCAGGAGGCATTCAGATGGGCGGACACCTCAGGGTGCTGAACGACGGTTTCCCTCCGAAGTGGGACTTTACTCAGACCAGCACCTGGATTTCGCTGTTCCACTACGGCGGCAGGGCTTACAGCGGTTTACTCCAATTCTCACCGAGGGACGGCGTAGAAATCTGGCCGGACATGGCGGAGTCGTGGGAGGTTATGGACAATAACCAAACCTACGTCTTCCACATTGACGAGGACCTTACCGAGTATCACGACGGTGAACCTTTCATCTTAGATGATGTCGTTTATGCCATAGACCGCTGGCGCAATCCGCC
>JAGGDZ010000394.1 GCA_024648655.1 Chloroflexota bacterium
TTTGCGTGACTGAGATCGCGCTAACCAGTCCTTATCAGCCTCCTAACCTCCTCTTAATTGTGTCTTAACGGTCTGTTCACACACTCGCGATAGAGTCAGACACTGAGTGTCGAGGCCGAATGGCAATCCTGCCGCTGGCTTACTGTCACCGTAGCCAATTGAACTCAGGATCGCGGAGGTACGAGCGACCATCATGTCAAGTGAGATGCGAGCCAAGATATTCGGTCTGCCGGGGCTGCTGGTCCTAGCATTTGTCATTGTAACCCTAATAGCAGCCGCATGTGGCTCTGACACCACGCCCGAGTCCCCAGCCCAGCCAGAAGCAGCCCAACCGGCTGCTCAAGTTTCACCCGGAACGGGCGCATCCGCACAGCCTGCCTCGGCCATGCCCGCGGCGAAGGCCCTGGCGCCGATGGTGGGAAGCGTTCCCACGCCTACGCAGCAGGTGACGCAGCAGCGTGCTCAGCTGGGCGGGACGATTGAGATCGACGGCTCCAGCACTGTGGCTCCGATTACAGAGGCTGTGGCTGAGGAGTTCAGAAGCGTCGCCCCCAAAGTCCTGGTCAACGTTGGAATCTCGGGCAGCGGCGGCGGATTCAAGAGGTTCACGGTCGGCGAGACCGACATCTCAGACGCCTCCAGACTTATCAAGGAGAAAGAGGCCGCTACAGCTGCTGAAAACGGTATCAAGTACTACGAGTTCCTGGTGGGTCTTGACGGACTGTCTGTCATGGTCAACCCGAAGAACGACTTCGTTAACTGCATGACCCTCGAACAACTGAACATGCTCTGGAAGCCTGAGAGCGCAGTGGACTCCTGGAACGACCTCGACCCGTCTTGGCCTGACAGGAAGATCAACCTGTACGGTCCTGGCACCGACTCCGGCACGTTCGACTACTTCACCGAAGAGGTGAACGGAGAGGCCAAGCTGTCTCGGGCCGACTATACCGCGTCCGAGGACGACAACGTGCTCGTTCAGGGCATCAGCGGAGACAGGAACGCGCTCGGCTACTTCGGTTATGCTTACTATGCTACCAACGCAGACAAGCTGAAGCTGGTCGAAATCGACAACGGCAGCGGCTGTGTAGCTCCCACTATCGAGACGATAGCGAGCGGAACCTACTCACCA
>JAGGDZ010000492.1 GCA_024648655.1 Chloroflexota bacterium
CTTTGAAGGACAATCTCAGCTAGTCGCATCCTCCCATGATCATCCTTCGCATCGTATCCGCGACTCAGCACACTCAGGCTTCGGCAAGCAGCCGAATCGTCCTCATTCGCGAATCGTCCGCATCCCCCACAGTGATGACACTCGCCAGAACTTCATCCGCTCCCCACTCGTACATCTCGCGAATCCGAAGAGCCACCGTCTCTTCATCCCCTGCCAGCAGCACCGAATCCACCATATCGTCCGTCCATCCGCTCTCCTCCGATGCCGGAAACCCGGAAGCCGCAAACATCCGCGCATAGAACGGGATGTACGGGAAATACCCCAACTGCTCCCTCACGCCCTGCCGCGCGCCTGCCACATCATCGGTCACGCACACCGCCGCATGCACCACCAGCGGCGGCGCGTCGCTATCTGCATCCTTGGCAGCCGCACGCATCGCCGGCAGCGCGGTGTCCCGCACATACGGATGGGGGCACACCCAGCTTATCGCCCCGATTCCTTCTGCACCGCACATCTCGAACGAGCGCGGTCTCAGCGCAGACGCCATCACCGCCACTTGGGTAGGCGCAGGAAGTTCCGCCTTCGCAACGATCTGCTCCCCCTGAAAGTCAATCTTCCCCGTCTCCAGCAGACCCTTCAGCACACGCACATACTCCGTAAGGTGACCCAGCGGAGCCTCGAATCCCGCGCCAAACGTTTCCTGCATCGCCTGCAAGTGCCCAGGTCCGACGCCAAGCCGAAGCCGCCCCGGGGCGATCGCGTCTATCGTCTGCGCCTGTCGCGCCGCCGTAATCGGGTGCCGCGACCACGTCTGCATAATCGAAGTGCCGAGCCTTATATTCTCCGTCCGCGCCGCCGCGACCGCCAGCGCAGTCAGCGCATCACCCGCGTCGCCTCCCGACGTCAGCCAGGCAGCTTTCACGCCGGCGCTCTCCGCCTCCACCACCGAATCGACTACCGACTGAGCATCCGGAGCCGGAATTGCAATCCCCACAGTCTTCTCACTCATATCGACAATCCCTCCTCTATTACGCAGAC
>JAGGDZ010000310.1 GCA_024648655.1 Chloroflexota bacterium
CGGCTCGTCGATACGCGCAACGCCATCCATGAGGACCTGTTCTACGACTTCAACGCGAGTTGCAAGAGGTTCAACACTATACTGCTGGAGCTGGATGAGCCGTCATACCGTCTGCCCACTTGGCATCCCTACTTCGTAATCAGCGTTGACAGGCTTATTGACATCCGCGCGTCCGAGCTGGCGGTGCATTCCTGGGACATCCGATACCCCATCGACCGCAGTGCAAAGCTCAGCGAGCGAGCGACACCCTTCATGCTGGAGTTCGTCTGGCGCTGGTTGCGTACCGGCTTTCAGAAGGGCGAACCGCTTGACGCGCCCATACGTTATCGCTTCGACCTAACGGACGCCGAACACGGCTACGATGTCACGGTGCATGGCGACAACTTCAGGCATGCGGCGTCCAACGACTTGCCGGCGGACGTCACCTTCGGCTGTGACACCGATACATACATCCTGTTCTGCTTCGGCAGGCTGCATCTGAGCCGTTCCGTTCGGCGCGGGCGCATCGCGCTGACCGGCGATGAAGCGCTCGCAGCGCAGTTCACGGACTGGTTCAAGGGCATATAGCCCATCGCGAAGCCCTTCTGTTCTAAGTCTGACCCGTCGGACATACGCTTCGTAAGCAGCATCCCTCGCATATCGGTGTCTTGCGACATACCTCCTTGCAGTGCCGCACAATCAGCGCATGATACTCTGCGAAGAGCGCTTGGTCGAGCGGCAGACACTCGCTGAACATTCTCTGGTATGCGGGGTATGTTTCCGTCTCGGGTGTGACGCCTAATCTGTGCGAAAGCCTGCGGGTATAGGCGTCTATGACGAACGACGGCTTCCCCAGCGCGTACAACAGAATGGCGTCTGCCGTCTCCTCGCCGATGCCCCTGACCGCCAGCAGTTCGCGGCGCAATTTCGCGCTGTCCTCTCCGCGCATCGCTTCGATGTCGTCGTCGTATGCCTCACCAATGTACCGCACCAGCGCCTTCAGCCTGCGCGCTTTGGTGTTGTGGAATCCGCTGGAGTATATCAGCGCCGCCAGTTCTTCCGTGTCTAACTCTCGCATCGCTGTGGCAGAGAGCGCATCTGATTCCTTCAGCCTTGCGATCGCGCGCTCTACATTCGTCCATGCCGTCGCCTGCGTGAGCACAGCGCCAACCATCACCTCGAAAGGCGTGTCGGCGGGCCACCAGCACTGCCTGCCGTAGTAGTCGAGCAGTCGGTCGAAGACACTCAATAATCGAACTGGGATACCTGAATTTGACATAGTTAAACGGCGTGAAAATGATGGGGTAGGCACTTGTTCAGGGTGTGTTGCGATATTAGACTGGATGGAAGGTAATATCAATGAGCGTACATACTCCCTATTCATCAGGGTGAGGGCACAAAGGGGTATTAATAAGTGAGCGAGTTTGTAAAGAGACTTGGAAACGCGGCGAGCGCGAATCGTAGCCTCGTCTGTGTAGGTTTGGACATAGACCCCGCTCTCATGCCTGTCTCGGATGTGCGGAAATTCAACCGCGCCATTGTGGACGCCACGAAAGACTTAGTGTGTGCCTACAAGCCCAATATCGCCTTCTACGAGGCGCTTGGTCTGGAGGGACTGGAGGCTCTGCGCGACACGGTAGCTTACATCCGCAAGGTAGCGCCGAATGTCGTGCTGCTGTGTGATGCGAAGCGCGGCGACATCGATTCCACAAGCGCGAAGTACGCTGAGGCGATGTTCGACTACTGGAACTTCGATGCTGTTACAGTGAACGGTTACTTGGGCGGTGAGTCGCTTTTGCCATTTTTCAACTACGCCAATAAGGGTGTGTTCGTTCTGTGTCGCACATCAAATCCGGGTGCGTATGAGTTCCAGGATATTACGATTTCGTCGGACGCTTCGGAACCTGCCGTTGATGACAAAGGACGGAAAATGCCGCTTTACGAATGGATGGCGATTCGCTCATCGGAGTGGAACACCAACGGCAACCTGGGGCTGGTAATGGGAGCCACTTCGCCCGACCAACTGCGTACGGTAAGGCAACGCTGCCCCGGTATGCCGATACTCATCCCGGGCATTGGCGCGCAGGGCGGCGAACTAGAAGCGTCGGTAACTAACGGCATAGCGCGCAGTGCCGGCGGGCAGGTAACCTCACCCAACATCCTCATCAACTCGGCGCGGGGAATAATCTACGCCGACCGAACGGCGAAAGGATTCGCGGATGGCGCCCGCGTCGCCGCAGCTAGACTGCGTGATGACATCAACCGCGTGCTGTTGCAAGAGGGCATGCAGTGGTGACGCAGTACGAGGTGGGCGATTTCGTGCGGTTGAAGAAACGGCATCCCTGCGGTGAGTTCAACTGGCGCGTCGTGCGTGTTGGCGCCGACATCGGCATCACCTGCGTTGGATGTGAGCGGCGCGTTACTATGGCGCGCTCCGCGCTTGAACGACGCATGAAAGGTCAGCCATTTAGAGAGCCTACGCAACTCTAGCATGCGTCCGGCAACGCCTCTGAGTGCGTTGGATAGCGTTGCCATTTGGTGGATCATCGCCTGTCGTCATTAACGCGCTCGTCAACTCTTTGCTCAAGTCGCTCGGCGTACTCATTTGCAAGATTCCGAATTTTGTCGGACGTACTCACAAATCAGTATTCATGCTGGTATTCCTTGAAGGGCGCGTCAGCCCGACCCTCGTCAGGATGCGGCACGCCCTTGAACACATACAGTACACGCCGCCAGTTTAACGCTACCAGCAACACCGCAAGCACGAACACGATGGCGGATGACCACATCCGCAGTGGCACATTCTCCACATCAACGCCGCCGAAGACATTCAGTAACCACATCGCGACCAGGTACGCCACAAATATGGTGAGCAGGGTAAGCCCGTGCCATAGTATGATGATGCGCGTAGAGATGAGTAGGACTGCGAACGCTGCCATCGCAGCCGTTAGCAGAAATTCGCTCGACTGCAACCCGAACGGGCTGGCAATTCTCGACAAGAAGTTGCCCGGCTCGAAGTAGTCGAGCGGGAAGCTGTTCAACTGCCCCGCAGAAATGCTGAACACGACTACGATGCTGCCTACCAGCAATGTAAGCTGGTTCACCTGTGACGATATCAGCGTCGTCAGTCCATCGTTCGGATTGGAGCGCAGTGCGAAGAGTACCGCAACGATAATCTCCGGTGACTCCGAAGCCAGTGGCGCGAGCCACTGTATCAGCAAGAACTCACTGATGCCCAGCGTCTCGCCTGTCGCGCGCAGTCCGTGCACGAACGGCTCCGCTGATATGATAATAATCGCCGCGCTGAATATGAACAGCCCCAACACCCACAACCGTCTGTGCATCGGCTTGAAGCTGGCTATCATCGCAGCAGCGCCCAGCAGGTCCGGTTCCACCGATTCTTGGATCGAACTCCGCCACAGGTAGAAGATGTACGCGCCGATGAACACCACTGCCAGCCAGATGGGTATCACCTTAGAAAAGGCGACCACTAGCGTCAGCATCGTGGCAACCACAAGCATCGGCAGTTCTAGCTTCAGCAGACCCCTCATATCGAATCCGGCGCGCCGTCTAATCCAGAATATGATGATGACCGCCGACCAGCCAATGCCGATGAGCAACCTGTTCGCGCCTGTCACGTTCGCCGCGGCAAGCGACATCTCCTTCGTGACATCTCCTGATCGATCTTGCAGCTGGCTGAACGACGCACCCGCGTCCCAAGCGAGCACCGCCTCCACCATGTACTCCGGCATCACCGCGATGAGCGCGAGCACCGCGATAGCGAAAGATGCCGATACATCCAGCTGCGCCACTTCGGCAGCCCAAGACAGCAGGAAGGCGGCTCCGATAATCCCCACGCCGAATATCAATGCTTCCAGCGCGGGATTGATATGCAAGTCAATGCCGGCGAACCAGCCTGCAAGCTTGATGGTTACCCCGGGAATGCCCACACCGCCAAGCAGCGCCATCGAAGCCCAGAGTTTGCCGTTCGATCCTTTTGTGGTCAAGGGTTGCTGCTCCAATCCATCCCTTGCAGACCGCAAGGCGCTATCGTGAGTTCTCTAAAATCTTGGACGTGCAAAGGCGCAGGTGCGATAAAATGAATGTGTGCGGTGTCGGAAGACGAGTGCAAGGCATACCGGCTACATGTCGATGAATACGTTGACTGTCATTGGAGCAAGTGCGCGCTAAGCGATACTCAGAACCTCGTAGTTCATCTTCCCGCGCGGTGTCTCAACCAGAAGCTTCTGTCCCACTCGCTTCCCCAGTAGCGCCTTCCCCATCGGCGAATCGTCGGATATCCGACGCTCCAAGGGGTTCGCCTCCGTCTTGTTTACAAGGGTGTAAGTCTTCGAATTGCTGCCGCTGTTCAGGTCTTTCACCTCGACTCGGGCGCCGATCTTCACCACCTTGCTATCCCTAACCTGTCCCTCTTCGATGATGACCGCCCTCTCCAAAGTCACGGTTATCTCCTGAATTCTCGCCTCGACTCGCCCCTGCTCCTCACGAGCGGCGTCAAGAGGCGAATTCTCGGTAACATCTCCATCCGCTCTTGCCTTGCGTATCTCCTCTACCAGCGCCTCGCTCTCAATTACAAGCCTTTCGCGCTGCGTCATCAGCTGGGCATGTCCTGCCGATGTCAGCTCAATCGCCTGCGACTCGCTCGAAACCACAGTGGCTCCGGTGCGCGTCCGCGCTTTGCGGATTCGCACATATGTAGCAGGGTTCTTGCTGGTTGCCGTCCATTTCAAAACCTTATGGACGTATGCAAGAAAGTCTTTTACGGCTTGAAGATGCTCGATCGCTTTTGGAGAAGTCCCTGTGCCATTCACGCTCTCGGCATAGGTGCCTATGTCTGCCGGCGTCAGCTTCTGCACAAGGGTGTCGGGTGAAAAGTATTGAACGAAATGGTACAGGGCTTGGTGGTCGATGGGCTTGTCGGCGCTGCTGGATTTACCCTTGGGCTTGCTGCCCGTCTTGAGGTTTCGGACATACTTGTCTAAGGCTTCCTGTATGGTGGTGGATTCTGCCGCTTCCGAAGTCGAAGTCAACGCTCAAGCCTCCTTACGCATACTTCCTAACACTATCTTATTCAATTTCACATCATAATGTCAATTTGAGGGTAAACGGTAACCGTCCCAAAGGCGGTGTGGAATCTCGAGAGGAGTTAACAAGACACGGCAAGCCTACGATTTCAGACCCGGATGACTACGCCGCCGCCAGTGCCCTCAACCTCTTGCTCTGCCTGTGTCCGTCCACTCCATCAGGGAAGTGCCTGAATGTCCCGCCGCAATCGACGCACTTGTATCTGAATACCGTAACGCGCTTGATATACAGGTCTCTTATCCGCTTTTGTGTGCGAGCGCGCTTGTGGAATGCGACTCCCGCGCAATATGGGCAGCTTGACGGGCGAGCGTCCGGATATTCCTTGACCTCCGGCAGCGTAAATCGTACTCTTGGCATCGGGCGGGGACCCCCGACAGGTATTGGGCATCCTTCTAAAATCTTATCAGGATTCCCAGCCGTTTCCTTGTCCATCCGACTTTGAGACGGTTACAGTAAATTCGCTCCCACCCTATCTTAATCCTACGCCCACGGTGTGATAGCATGGCATCCATTGCCAGAACCGATCTGCTGCCAGAACCGATCTGCTGACCACTGAAAACCGGTAACCGACCACCAACTGCGAAGGAAACACAAAATGCAGAACGAACCCACCGCATTTCGCGTCGGCGACCCCGGCATCCGCGAAATCTTCGGCGAAGCCTCCCGCATACAGGCATGGCTCGACGTCGAAGTCGCACTCGCACAGGCGCAGGCAGAACTCGGCGTCATTCCTGAACACGCCGCGCAGGAAATCGAGCGCAAGGCGCGCTACGAATACCTCGACATGGACAACATCCGCGAAGGGCTCGCACGCACCGGACACCCGCTCGTCCCGATGGTCTGGGAACTCGACCGCATCTGCGAAGGCGACGCCGGCGGATACATCCACTGGGGCGCAACCACACAGAACATCACCCAAACCGGCAAGCTCCTCAACCTCCGCCGCGCCCACAGCGTCTTCCTTCACCAGATCGCAGACCTCCTCAACCAACTCGCCGACCTCGCCGAATCTACTAAGGACGCAGCCTTACCCGGCCGCACGCACGGGCAGCACGCCGTACCCGCAACCTACGGCTACAAAGTCTCCGTATGGATTGACGAACTCTGCCGCCACGTCGAGCGGCTGCGGGGCTGCGAAAGCCGCGTATTTGTCGCCATGCTCGGCGGCGGCGCGGGAACGCTCGGCTCTCTGGGCGAGATTGGCTTGGAAATTCAGGACGGTATAGCGCGCAGACTAGGCATGGGGTCTATGTCCAACCCAAGCCGCACCATCGGCGACCACCTCACCGAGTACATCACCATCCTAGCCTTACTCGCTGCCACATGCAGTAAAATCGGCAGAGAAGTTTATACTCAGATGAAACAGGAATTCGGCGAAGTTGAAGAACCCGTCCCCGAAGGCACTGTCGGCAGCAGCACCATGCCTCAGAAGCGCAACCCCAAGCTCGCTCAGGACATCGTTGCAGGCGCAGCCCAGGTCCGCGCACTCGTCCCCCTCGCCCTCGAAGCCATGCAGACCGAGCACGAAGCAGACCGCACCACCAGCGTCATGATTGACAAAGCCCTCAATGAAGCTTGCATCCTCACCGGCGACATCCTCCAACGCATGCTCAACCTATTCTCAGGTATCCGCGTCTTTCCCGACCGCATGCGCCAAAACCTAGACCTCAGCGGCGGATTGATTATGTCCGAAGCCATAATGCTGGAACTCGGCAGGCAGATAGGACGCCAGCAAGCCCATGATGCAGTGTACGAAGCCGCTCAGGCGTCCTTCATTCAAGGCAGGCCCTTCTCCCAAACCCTTGCCGAAGAGCGCGAAGTCAGCGAGCGGCTAACCTCCGATCAGATCCAAGCCCTCCTAGATCCCACAGCCTACACCGGTATATGCAGCCTATTCGCCCGGCGCGGCGCGGCCCAAGCGCGCCAAACCGCCGCGTCCATCCTAGCCTGAAGCGGCTGAAAACTACCCCGCCACCGACGGCTGATGGACTGACGCACTAACCGAATGCTCGGCTCGAATACACTTACTCCTGGTTCAGAGTAGGCGATCGCATCGGCGGCCCATACTGCTCCGGCGTCAGGTGTATCACTTCCTTCTGATACACCTGCACCCGGTACGACAAGTTGTCTGAAATGTACAGCCGGCCGTCGCCTGAAACCGTAACCGACTTCGGCCGCCGCAGGTACTTCTGCTGCTCGATGTTCGACATGTCCCGCAACCGGTTCGGCATCGCGTTCGTCAACATGTAGTCCCGCGCCACCTGCGACAGCGTCGCATCCCCTAAGAACTTCTGCACATACCGTGTATCCGAGTTGAACATCTGCACCCGGTCGTTCCCCCAGTCTGCAACATAGATGTCCCCGTCGTCGTCCACCGTAACATCCGTAGGCCTGCTGAACTCTCCGTCCCCGCAACCCGCCCCGCCGAACTTGGCGATGAACTCGCCGTCCGCCGAGAATTTCTGCACGCGGTCGTTCCGCCAGTCCGCCACGTACACAGCCCCCTCGTCATCCACGCTGATGCCCCACGGCATATTCAGCTCACCCTTGTCGCTCCCGTACCCCCCGAACGCAGTGATGAACTTCCCCTCCTTCGTAAACTTCTGCACACGGTGGTTCATCGTATCCGACACATACACATTCTCATCCGCGTCGAACGCGATCCCGCTCGCGTGGTCAAGCTGTCCCGGATCGCTCCCGGTCTCTCCCCAGCTCCCCTTAAACTCCCCCTCCCGGTCGAACACCGATATCCGGTTCAGGTACTCGTCCGAGACATAGACATTCTCCTCCGAGTCCGTGATAATCGAGACAGGCCACATGAACTGCCCGTCATCTTTGCCCATCCCGCCGAACTGCCCCAGGTCTTCGTCCGCGTAGTTGTATTTACGCACCAGCGCCGCATTATCAGCCCGGCACAGCACATACAGGCGGTCCTCATCCCCCAGCGCAACATCGATGGGATAATTCGTCAGCCGTCGCATCCCCAGTGTCTTCGCAAAAGGGAATCCACAGCGTAGTAGTCCGTAAGGTCGTGCCATATCCAGCACCTCCGTAATTTCTCAAAGAACGAATCGTCCCAGCTCATAAGTATGTCGACATTGTCCCGCCGTCAACCCTTCGCCCGACTTCACCCCACTACGCCATCTGGTATTCTCGCGTTGATACTACCAGCTGCAGCATCCGTCCGATGTGCGCCGCGCTGTCTTCGCGGGCGTCGTCTGAGTCGAAGCGCAGCTCGCCGGCAGCTTCCGCGTACCGCAGCAGACCGGCGCGCGTGTCGTCGCTCACTTCGACAGGACCTGCCAGTTCCAGCGACCGCTCAACAAGTTCCGCAGGCGGGCAGGCGTCGCTCTCGGCGACCATACGCTCGATCAGCTCGCCGATGCCCGGCTTGCTCAGGTCGCCCACTTCGTTCACCGCGAAGTTCACGCGCTCGTTGAGCGTACCGCCGTCGATCCACTCATGGCCCGTGTGCCAACCTTCCACGGTCGGCGGGTCGAATAGCTGCTGCCCCATCAGTTTTGCCGTCGCGGAGTAGTCCACCAGCCCCGGCGTCGGCTCGCGGTACGTGCCCACCAGCTTGATGACGCCCGTTATCAGCTCGACCGGGCTTTTCACCTTCCTGAACCGCGCCGCCTTGAAGAAGTCCGAGTTGAACAGTGCGCTCAGCATCGCGCGGATGTCGCCGCCGGATTCCAGGTACGCCGCGACCAACTCATTGATAGCGTCCTGATCTCGCGGAGGCACCGTGTTCCAAGACGGCACCTGCGGCTCGTCCGCCACGAAGAAGTTGTACATGTGCCGCGCGATGAAGCGCGCCGTCGCAGGCTGCTCTACTATGACGTCGATGATGTCGTCACCGTTCAGGTTGCCCGAGCGCCCCAGGAAGGTCTTCTCGCCATTATCGTGGTCTTCCTCGATGAACTTGAACGGCGCCGGATAGTACCCATGCGGATACAGCGGAATCGGCTGTTCGAACGTCCAGCCGGTGAACGCGCGCGAAGCGTCCTTGATGTCCTGTTCGGTGTAGTTGCCCACGCCCATGGAGAACAGCTCCAGCAGCTCGCGCCCCCAATTCTCGTTCGGCTCGCCGTTGTGGTTCTCGTTGTTGTCCAGCCAGAAAATCATCGCTGGGTCTTTGGCAAGCTCCAGCAGGATGTTTCGCATGTCGGTCATACCCACGCTGCGGAACATCTTTATCTGGTTCACGGACGCCATCACATGCTGGTTCTTGGTAACGCCGGTGGCGAATACATGGTGCCAGAACAGCGCCATCTTCTCCTGCAGCGGCCTCTGGGAATTCAGCATGCGATACAGCCAGATGCCGGCGAATATCGGATATCCCTCGCCGCCGAAGTATCGTTCAAGAATGTCCTCGTCGATGTCCGGCAGCCTCTCCGGATTCACGAGATCATCGACGACCGCCTCGTAGCCCTTTGCCACGAGTTCGTCGAGTTCGCCGCGACTCGCGCCGAAGCCCGCGCGCCTCATAAGGTGTGCCATCTGTGCAAGTTCGTTGTTGCTGCCCATTGGGTATCCTCCCAGCTTGGTATGTAGTTTCAGCCGTCAGTTTATCAGTTAGACGACATTTCATGTAGCCGCTGTGGGAGTTTTCGATCAATATCAGTCAATAGCAGTCGATAGATGTCGCTATCGCCGTCCGTCATTTTCTGCTGGCACAAGAAAACGGGGCATCATCCACTGACATATCATCCACTGACATACTGAAATACTAACGGACCGGCTGATTCCTATGTTGCCGTCAACCCGCCGTCCACCACAAGTTCCGCGCCTGTGATGTATGAAGCCTCGTCCGACGCTAGGAACAGCACCGCATTCCCGACCTCTCCCGTCTCTCCCCGCCGCCCCATAGGCACATGGTCCATCAGTGGGATCGGCGCATCCGGGTTCCGAGCCGCGCTCGACGACTGCATCGGCGGCATCACTCCCGGATGCACCGAATTCACTCGTATGCCGTCCTGCGCGTACTGCACCGCCGCGGACTTCGTCACTATGCGCACCGCGCCCTTCGACGCGTTGTATCCCATATGATTTCCGACCTGCCCCGTCATACCACTAATCGACGATATGTTCACGATGGAGCCACCGCCTACCGCCTGCATTTGCGGGATCACGCTCTTCATGCCCAAGAATACACCCTTGGCATTGATGTCCATAAAGGTATCCCATGCCTCGGTGCTCATCGTATCCGGGTGGTGCGTACCGCTGATACCGGCGTTGTTCACAAGAATGTCCACCTTGCCGTACCGCTCCACCGTCGCATTCACCGCAGCATCCCAAGCATCCTCGCTGGTGACATCCAGCCGCACGAACACCGCGTCGCCGCCCGCCTCCGCTATCTCCGCCTCCAGCTGCTTCCCTTCTTCCTCAAGGATGTCGGCGATGACCACATTCGCGCCCTCGCGCGCGAATATGCGGCACTCCTCAGCGCCCATTCCGTTCGCGCCGCCCGTTATAATCGCAACCTTGCCTTCTAGTCGCATGACGCACCTCATACCTTGACTTGCCTGAACGAACGGGATGCATGCCCCAAAGCATCCTGTCTATCGATGTCGGAGATCTCTACGTTGCCGTCCAGCCGCCATCCACCACAAGCTCCGCGCCCGTGATGTACGACGCTTCGTCCGATGCCAGGAACAGCACCGCATTCCCAACTTCCTCGCGCCGTCCGGGCCTGCCCATAGGCACGCCGGCAAGCATTTCGCTTCGGATCCCCGGCGTATTTGCCGCGGACGTGAGCATCGGCGGCATCAGCCCCGGATGCACCGAGTTCACGCGGATGCCGTCCTGCGCGTACTGCACGGCGGCGGACTTCGTCACTATGCGCACCGCGCCCTTCGACGCGTTGTAGCCCATATGAACCTGACGCTGACCGACTATCCCCGATATAGAGGATATGTTAACGATGGAGCCGCCGCCCGCCTTCTGCATCTCGGGTATGGCGTACTTCATACCGAGGAACACGCCCTTCGCGTTGATGTTCATCAGGGCGTCCCAGTCCTCGACGCTCAGCCCGTCCGCCCCGACTCCTCTCCCGATGCCTGCGTTGCTCACCAGTATGTCCAGCTTGCCATACCGCGCCACCGCAGCATCGACAGCCGCCTGCCAGTCGTCTTCGCTGGTCACATCCAATCGGACGAACACCGCGTCGCCGCCCGCCTCCGCAATCTCAGCCTCCAGCTGCTTCCCCTCTTCCTCAAGGATGTCGGCGATGACCACCTTCGCGCCCTCACGCGCAAATATCCTGCACTCTTCGGCGCCCATTCCGTTCGCGCCGCCGGTTATTATCGCAACCTTGCCTTCAAGCCGCATAGTGCACCTTCCTGCTGAGAGACTAAACGAGATTGACTAATGGAATTATCGAAGTTACCACTGGAACGAAAAGCATCCCCGTGCCGTCTATGGCTGCCTTTGTACTGAAAGGTCATTTCATCATTGAGAGACTATGATAAGAGGGTCTATGAAAGGCTGAACGGATGTCAGCCCCCGCTCTGCACAATGTCCGCAATCCGTTCCCCAATCATCATGGTCGTAACGTTCGTGTTCGCTCGAATGCAGTCCGGCATAATTGAGGCGTCCACCACGCGCAGCCCATCGATTCCATGCACTCGCCCGTTCTGCCCGACGACCGCCATTGGGTCCGATGCCGGGCCCATCTTGCACGTACCGGAGATGTGCTGCCCGGTAGTCGCCTCCTTCATCATCCAAGTATCCAGCGCATCATCCGACTCCAGGTCCGAGTCCTGCGGCTCGATACGCTCTTGGATTATGCTCTCAAAGTCCGGGTGTTCCGACAGCCTCAGCGCCAGCCGTATCCCCTCGCGTGACCGTTGCCTGTCGAACTCCTCGGCGAAGTAGTTGTAGAACAGCGACGGCTGCTCATTCGGATCCGTCGAAGTCAACTTTAACTCGCCCGCCCCGACCGCCAGGTCAAGTATGATGGACATCCGCACACCCACCGGCATCATTCGGTTTCCGCCTCGGTCAACGCGATCCGTAGCGAAGTTCGACATTGAAATTTTCATGTCGTTCCGCAGGTCGGACCCGGTGGCAGTGTAGCGCAGCATAAGTTGGCTGCGCGGCTCCAACGCAAGGCTATCCAAATCGATCTCAGGCTTCGTCCGCCAGGTTACCCATACAACGGGATGGTCGCGCAGGTTCTGCCCCACACCCGGAACGTCGTGTACCACGGGAATGCCCAATTCCTCGAGATGTGCCGAAGGACCGATTCCCGAAAGCATAAGTATTTGAGGGGATGCGATAGCGCCCGTGCTCAGTATAATCTCCCTGCCCTCAGCGACGAATCGCTCGCCGCCGCTCTCCACCTCGACGCCGGTCGCGCGCCCGTCCTCGATTATCAGCCTGTGAGTTGTGCAGTTTGCCCTGATTGTAAGGTTCAGCCGATGCCGTGACATCCCAAGATAGCCTATGTTAGTGCTCCACCGGATGCCGTTGGGGTTGTTGTACGGCGTGGGGCCAATACCGGTTACATCCGGGTTGTTCTGGTCGGGTCCGTCCGGAAATCCTTCTGCCTTCGCCGCATTGTAAAACGCAGTCTGCATCGGAGGCCAGTCCGCGGAGTTTTTGAAGCGCCGCGCGATGATGGGGCCCTCAGTCCCGTGAAAGTCGTCCGAGAAGTCCATGTCCGTTTCCAGTTTGCGGAAGAAAGGGAGCACCTTTTCATATGACCACTGGTCGTTGCCCATCGAAGCCCATGAGTCGTAGTCTTCCGGCATTCCCCTCAGAAACACCTGGCCATTGATGGCGCTAGAACCGCCTGTAACCTTTCCGCGCGGAACCATCATCGGGTCGGCTATTGGCGTTGGCTGCCCCCAGAACTGCCAGTTGTGGTCGCTTGTCATCACATCGATGCCTGTGGCATATCCGTTGCGAACCTCGTCCGGCAACTGGTCAATTTCCGCGTAATCGGGGCCAGCCTCCAGCAGCAGCACCGACTTACTCGGATCTTCCGACAGCCTCGTCGCCATGATTGAACCCGCCGACCCTGCGCCTATAACGATGTAGTCGTACTGCATTGCTTTCCCCTCCTACTGATAGTGTTCGCACTACATTTGGGCGGATAATATGTCAGGCGTAAAACCCTGTCAACCATGCGATGCAACACCTTTCCTCATCGCTTAATTCTTACACGCCACAAAAACAGAGCATGATGATAATCCTTTACACTGCCCTTACACCGAACGAAGTGAAAGCCGCTCTGAAATCCGACATTTCAATTGAGAAATTTCAATTGAGAATATGTTGTCAATTCTTGGCAAGGTATGCATAATGAGAAACCATAGCTAGGCGGATATACATTTTGAAGACTTAATGACGCTTGTTTCGGCGCTATTGGTGTACTGTTGATATTCAAGGAGGCAACGGCGATGAACAAACGAATACCGATTTCAGCGATGATTACGCTTATCGGCATTCTTGGGCTATTTATAGTAGCTTGCGGCCAGCCCGCACCGGCGGCGCCGGCAGGTCCGTCGGCAGAAGAGATCGCCGCAATGGTGCAGCAAGCAGTCGTCGCAGCAGTGCCCGAAGGCACTGATTCCGCCGAGATCAGCCGCTTGGTCGAGCAGGCCGTCATGGCTGCGCAGGCAGACGCCGTATCCGGTGAAGACATCGAAAACCTCGTCTCCAAGGCAGTGATGGAAGCGTCCGAGGCACAGCCCGAACCTCTCAGCGCGACGGAAGTCGAGGCTATCGTAGCCGCAGCCATTGACGCTATTCCCACACCTGAACCCGTCGTCATACCCACTCCTGCAATGATGATGGCCGGTCCCTCCGGCGACCCAATCAAGATAGGCAGCGTCCTTGACTTTACCGGAGACCTGGGGGCATACGGCAAACCGATGCGCAATGCGGTTGACATTGCCGCCGAACTCATTAACGACGCCGGCGGTATCCTCGGCAGGCCCGTCAGAGCTGTCCATAAGGACGGCGGCACAAGCGCGCAGGTAGCAACGGACGCAGCCAATGCTCTGGTGAAGACCGATGGTGTACACGTAATCGTTGGACCTCTGGGCAGCGGCTTCACCATCGCAGTCGCACAGGCAGTCACTATCCCCAACGAGGTAGTGCAGATTTCCCCGTCTGCAACGTCCCCCGCCCTTTCGGTCCTTGAAGACGGCGACTTCCTCTATCGCACGGCGGTATCGGACGCAGCGCAAGGTGTCGTCCTAGCGCGCCTTGCCCGCGAGCTAGGTCACGAGTCCGCCGGACTGCTTTACGTGAACAACGCTTATGGCGAAGGACTCGCCCGCGTATTTACGGAGAGCTTCGAGGCTGAAGGCGGCACGGTAACCGCTTCCGTTCCGCAGGAACCTGACCAGCCCAGCTACGTTTCGGAGCTCGAAAACGCCACAGAAGGCGACCCGGACGTGCTCATCGCAATGAGCTATCCGGTCAGCGCAGGCGTATATCTGCGCGAGGCGATCGAGGGCGACTACATCGATAACTTCATGTTCGTTGATGGGACGAAGAGCCAGGATATGTTCGACCAACTCGGCGCCGAGAACTTCGAGGGCTTCTACGGCACCGCGCCGGGCGCTCAGGAGAGCGACGCCACGGCCATTTTCCGTATCCTTTACGAAGAGCGTTTCGGCGAGTTGCCCACGGATCCTTTCCTGAATGAAACCTTCGACGCGTTCGCAATCGCTGCGCTTGCCATTGAAAAGGCGGGCGAATACGACGGTCCCGCTGTGAGAGACGCGATGCGTGAAGTCGCTAACGCACCAGGGATTAAGGTAGGCCCCGGGGACTTCGCGAAGGCGCTCGACCTCATCAGGCGCGGCGAGGACATAGACTATGAGGGCGTGGCAGGCTCACAGAACTTCGACCAGAACGGCGACGTCCTGAATACCATCGAAATCTGGAAAGTCGAAGACGGCATGATAACCTCCACAGGTCGCTTTGAGACGCCGTAACTTGCACTGAAAATTTGGTAAGCGCAACTTATGCCAAAGATTAGGGGTTGCTCTTTCGGGAGCAGCCCCTGAGTGGTGTCTGAATCTCTTTGCTCTATGTGTCGGGCACGCTTAGCGTACCTTCTCCTTAAATGTTATACTGCCGTCAGACACTGACGCGCATCCTGCCCGTACCTGTAAATTGCGAAGGGAGACACCGCAATGACACTTACCGCTCTGCCAGAATCCCCGTCCGAACTCCGCATGATGATGCGCCATGGCGATCTCGTGCAGACGACCAGCGGCATGGCGCCCGGCCGCGTGCAGGCGAACCTTGCAATTCTGCCGCGCGACCTCGCCTTCGATTTTCTGCTGTTCTGCCAGCGCAATCCGAGACCATGCCCACTGCTCGAAGTCGTAGAAGCGGGCGAGGTCGAGCCGCGCGACTTCGCCCCCGGTGCGGACCTCCGAAGCGACGCGCCTCTCTACCGCGTCTATGAGCATGGCGAACTCACCGCCGAAGTTACGGACCTCGGCGAGTTCTGGCGCGATGACCTCGTGTCCTTCCTGCTTGGTTGCAGCTTTTCGTTCGAGACTGCGCTCATAAAGGCGGGCATGGAAATGCGCCACATGACTTGCGACACCACTGTGCCCATGTTCATCACCAACATCCCGACGTCTTCGGCAGGCGTGTTCAGCGGGCCCATGGTCGTATCGATGCGCCCCATCCCGCAGGAGCAAGTCGTCCGAGCAGTGCAGGTAACATCTCGCTTCCCCGCCGTGCACGGCGCGCCCGTGCATGTGGGCAACCCGGCGGCAATCGGCATCGGCGACATAGACGCGCCCGACTTCGGCGAGCCGGTCGAGTTCAAGGACGGCGAAGTGCCCGTCTTCTGGGCCTGCGGCGTTACCCCGCAGGCGGTGGCTATGAATGCCAAGCCGCCTTTGATGATTACGCATGCTCCGGGGCATATGTTCATCACGGACAAGCAGGACGAAGATCTGGCGGTGATTTAAGGCATCCTGTCCATCCCGCGCATCTAAGTGAATTACTAGGTGAAAACCATGACCATCGAAGACATCATTCTTGACAACGACCGTCGGGGCATCTCCCACCTGCGTCCCTACGTCCCGTCCGACTTCTGCGACCGCGCAGCCCGGCTCATCCTGGACAACCCCGGCACGGCATTCATCGTCACCGGCTTCTACATCCTGGACGCCGGTATGATCGAGACTGACGGGCCTCCGGGCGCGATCGCCATCGGCAATGCGCTCGAACAGCTCGGCTATCAGGTCGCCTACGTAACCGACTCCTACGGCACAGCAGTCATGGAAGCAACGAAGAGCGAAGCGGCAACCGTCATCGACTTCCCCATCACGGACGACGCCGAGAGCGAAGCCTTCGCGCAGCAGATCATATCCGAGCATAACCCCTCGGTTGTCATCGCCATCGAGCGCTGCGGCTTCACGCACGACCTGAAGTACCGCAACATGCGCGGGCGCGACATTACGCAATACACTGCTCGCACCGACTACCTGTTCAGGCGCCACGAGCGCACAGTGGGAATCGGCGACGGCGGCAACGAGATCGGCATGGGCAACGTGGCAAGAGAGGTAACGACCGTTGATTCCCTAGTCAAGGAACCGTGCGTAACCGAAGTCTCCGAGCTTGTTCTCGCAAGCGTCTCAAACTGGGGCGGCTACGGCTTGGCAGCATCTCTCTCCAAGCTCTCCGACAAGAACCTTCTACCTTCGGTCGAAGAAGACATGGACATCATCCGCAAGACCGCTGACACCGGCGCCGTGGACGGAATGAGCGGCATACAAGAGTACAAGGCGGATGGCTTCACGCTCGAAGAGAACGCCGAAACCCTGCGCGCATTGCAAGCTCTGCTCTGAACATTGCCTTAAGCGTAGTGGTTCGATATGTCGATAATGTTTACCATCCTATCGGGAAGACAGATTTCATTCCGGCAGCAGTCCAACGGATTACGCTCTTGCATCTGATCGTGCCTGCATTCTTCGCACACCTTGAATATCAGACGCCACTGCCCAACTAGAACTGCAGAGCGTAGCCCGCTGTAGTCGTGCCGCAACCGCTCCGAACGCGCGGCCATGTACAGCTCATGCGCAAGCATTTCCAGCACTACGCCATATCGCTGTCGAAGGCGCGGATGCCTGTGTCGCCAGAAACCTGACCTGTCAATGGATTTTTGCAGTGAATCGACTACTCTGATCTGATACATAGACGTATCAAGACTCATTGCGCTGTGGGTTCCAATAATCTACTCGACTTGCCCAGCATCATAGCAAAGCTGTCTAGCAAGCCGCGTTCTATTTCTACAAGCGCAGTGGCTTCCTCTTCTTCTAGCACTCCCGTCAAGTCTAGATGGTATGGCAGTTCATCAAGTCGTTCTTCTTCCTGCCATCCAATAGGGACGACACACAGGCCATGTGTGTGATTAACTAGCCACCCTGTTGTTTTGTCCGCATATTCTGTCACAACAGAATCCATTACTTGGACGACGCCTTCATGGTCTATGTCGTCAACGAGCGCGTCATACAGAGATGAACCCCACATCTCTCCATTTTCCGTAAGTGAATACCATTGTCCATCACGCTGCATTAATCCAGCCTGTTCGAAGTCCGTTTCCGCCTCGTATATGTCCTTGGTGAACGGGCCCCACCTGTATGTGAAGAAGATGTAGTTCAACGCCTTTATGCGCTGCTGAAACAGACGATAGCAGAACAAGAATGTGAGCTTTTGTATCTTAAGACGATCACCCAACGCCGTGCTGTTGACATGGTCGCTAATTCTGAAAAATAGTGCTAATAGGACAGCTTTGTCAGTCAACGCCTCTTCCGGTGTCCTAGTGTATCGCATGCGCTTGCCCTCCTACGCTACCGTTATAGCAAGCATACCTCATCCGACCGCTCCGATCTCTCTAATTCATGCTGTTGATAGCCATCTATTCCAGCGCGTACAGTGTCCCGTCCTCCGATGTGAAGTACAGAAGCCCGTTAGCCGCCACAGGTGTTGACCCTATCGGCGCCCCCGTCTCGAATCGCCACAGCTCCTCGCCGGTATCTGCGCTCACGGCATACAGTGTACCGAATCTATCCCCGATGAACACACCGTCTCCGATCAGTGTCGCCGCCGAAAGGAAAAACCCGTCCGCGTCAAAAGTCCACTCCGTATCCCCGGTCTCTCTGCCCAGAGCATACACATACCCCTCCGCCGACGCCACATATAGCCTATCCTCGGTCACGATCGGCGAAGCTACCAGGCTCCCGGGGACAAACGTCGCCCACGCAAGCCCCTTTAGTGGCGGCAGCTCTCGCAAGGCTCCCCACGCCCAGAGCTGGGTTTTGAACCAGCGCACATTCTTCTCAAACGGGTGTTCTCTCTTGTGCCAGTCTATCGCCGCGACAATTCCAAGCTGGTCCGCCGTATAGACCCAGTCCCCGCTCAGCGCAGGCGACCCCCGCGCGAACTTCGTGTGATAGTCCAGCCGCTTCCTGCCCGTCTGCTTGTCCACGATATGAAGGTAGCTGTCCTGCGACAGTACCGCTACGATGTCGTTGTTGATTGCCGGGTCGGACGCTATATGTCCACTTGTCTGGTACGACCACCGCACTTGGCCCGTCTGTGCGTCCAGTGTGTAGAGTTTGCCGTCCCCGCTGCCGATGTACAGGATGCCTTCCAGCACTACGGGCGAAGTGGCGAAGATTCCACCGGTCGGGAACTCCCATTGCAGTTCGCCGGTGTCCTTATGCAGCGAAAGCACAGTCCCGTCCCGCAAACCGATGAACACGCTGCTACCCGCAACGGCGGGCGATGAATCCACGGGGCCTTTCACCGGATGCTCCCAGATCAGATTTCCCGTATCCGCATCCAGAGCAACGATGCGATTGTCGCCGGAACCAAGGTATAGCCGCCCGTCCACCACCGCAGGCGATGAGAACATCGGCATCGTCGTGTCAAACTGCCACTTCAGCCTACCCTGAGGAGTTTTGGTTACATCAGCGGCTGCCGAGTGAATCGGGTCGCGCAGGAACATGGGCCAGTCGCTGGGTCCTGCGATGGCGCTGACGTTCGAGGTAGGCGGTGGCAGCGGTCTGTCGAAAGCCCCATAGTAATTCGCGATACTGGCAAGCATCGCGACCGGCAGCAGCGCCAGCATACCCCAGCGAACCCACCTGATCAGACGGCGCCGGGCAATCCGGCGCCGCACAGACGCCTCAGCCTCGTCGCGGCTTATTGTGGCGCTGTCCGAAAGCCTACGCCAGCACCCGCCGCAGAACCCGCTGTCCGCCTCGTTGAGGTGCATGCACGTAGGGCAGAGAATTACCGACTGCAATTGATGTCTGCCTTCACCTTATCCTAAACTGTCGCATATCCTAACCCATTCTAACCTGTTAGTCTCAGATATGCTTGTATCTCGACATGAAATCTCGCTCTCGAATCGACTTCACGCTTAGAATCACCTATACATCCGCGATCTATGCCTTTACTATAAGCGCATGACTGTCACTCAGGCTCCCTACCCACTCGCCGCCGCTCGCGCACTCGCTCTGCATACGCAACTGCTCGGCGCGCCCACGCTCGGCGCTGCGCCTTCCCCCGACGACATCTATGACACCATTGACCGCATCGGCTGGGTGCAGCTCGACACTCTCCAAATGGTGCAGCGCAGCCAATATATTGCGCTCTGGAGTAGGCTGGGTGCCTACGACACCGCCGAATTCGATCGTCTCACCTTTGGCAACGGCACCATAGAGGGCAGCAACGATCGCCGCCTCTTCGAGTACTGGATGCATGCCGCCTGCATCATCCCGCTCTCGCTCTACCGCTTCGCTATCCCAGCGATGCTCCAGCACAAACACCAAATTTCGGCAGGCGTCCAGGGCAACCGCCGCCGCAAATGGCTCGAAGACCCGGCGAACATCAAAGTGCTGGACGCCGTGCTGGAGCGCGTGCGTGAGAACGGATTGGCGCGCTCCGCAGATTTCGAGCGCACAGACGGCAGGCGCGGCACATGGTGGGACTGGAAGCCGGCTAAAATCGCGCTGGAGCACCTGTACAACACAGGCGAACTTACTATCGCCAACCGTGTCAACTTCCAGCGCATCTACGGCATCACAGAGACGGTACTGCCCGAATGGGTGGACACCACGCCCCCCACCGACGAAGAAGCGTACCTTGCTCTTTTGGACAAGTCCGCCCGCGCGCTCGGCATCTGCACCCCGATGCAGATACCGGACTACTTCCATATGAAGCGCACCCCGGCAAAGCCGCTGGTGCAGCGCATGCTGGACGAGGGAACGCTGCTGACGGTCAATGTCGAGCTTTATGACGGGACGGTCGTCGAGCAGGTCGTTCACCGCGCGAACCTGCCGCTACTAGAGCGCGCGGCAGACGGCGAAGTCACTCCGCACCACACCACATTTCTGTCCCCCTTTGACAGCCTCTTCTGGGCGAAGGGACGCGACATTCAGTTTTGGGGTTTTCAGCAGATACTTGAAGCGTACAAGCCCGCGCCACAGCGGATATGGGGCTACTTCTGCCTGCCCATTCTGCACAAGGACCGGCTTGTCGGGCGCTTCGACCCGAAGCTGCAACGCCGCGACGCAACCCTCCGACTCAAGCATCTGCATCTGGAGCCGGGTGTACAACCGGAGGACGACCTCGTAGCCGCCATCGCGGGCGCCATGCGCAGCTTCATGGCGTTCCACGACGCCACTGATCTGGTCATCGAGCAGAGCAAGCCGCGCGGGCTGCGCCGCAGGCTGCTCAAGGCGATGTAGCCGAGTTCAAACTCGGTCCTTACCCCTTGATGAGGGAAGGGATGAGGGAAGGTTAGGATGAGGGTGAATCGCCGCTGCGCGACACTCAGGAGAACCTCAGCCGCTGGCTTGGCGCACGCCCTTCTATGCTATAATGGTCGCACCTCGGGCGCCCGGCTACCATGCCCTCTTCTGTGGGGAAGTGTCGGAATCGGTAGACGAGCATGACTTAGGATCATGTGCCGCAAGGCGTGGGAGTTCGAGTCTCCCCTTCCCCACCACACATCCCGCCAACTGATGAGAGGTTGGAAACAGTAACGCACTGAAGACAATCTCTCGGAGCGCCTAGCCCACAGCATACCCCGCAGCCTGCGCTCCGGCTATTCTGCCGAAGACCGCGCCTGCCATCAGCCCGGAGCCGCCAGGGTAGTTGTTGTAGAATAGTCCACCCGTAAGCTCCCCTGCCGCGTACAGCCCCAGTATCGGCGCATCCTCAGTGTCTATCACCTGCGCCTGCGCGTTTATCTTCAGCCCCCCGAAGGTGAAGGTCAGCCCGCAGGTTACCGCATAGCCCATGTACGGCGGTTCGTCCAGCGTCAGCGCCCAGTTCGACTTCGGCGGCTCAATGCCTTCCGTGCGCTTGCCGTCCAGAGCCGTAGGGTTGTACTCTCCCGGCTGAACGGCGGCGTTGTACTCCGCCACCGTCTGGGACAGCGCCGCCACTTCTATGCCAAGACCATCCGCGAGGTCTTCGATGGTGTTCGCCTCCACCAGTGACGCCTGTGGTATGAAGTATTCGTCGCGCAACAGGTGCTTCGTCTTCTGATCGAACAGCTGGAATGCCACGCGCTGCGGCTGCGCCAGAATCTCCTTGCCGTACTTCGCGTAAGTGTAGTTACGCAGGTCGGCGCCCTCATCCACGAAGCGCTTGCCTTCCACATTCACGATAAGCCCGAACGGGTACGAGTGCTTCTGGAACAGGTCCGCGATGTTTCGGTCGCCAAACG
>JAGGDZ010000071.1 GCA_024648655.1 Chloroflexota bacterium
TGTTACCACCAAGTGGTTACGGGCAGTTTTGTAAGAAGCCCTAACTTAAACCCTAGGAGTCTGCGTCACAGGAATTGGCGTTTCCGTCTTCTAATTGGGGCATGCTTCTTTTTCGTCTGTTATCGAAGGCCTTGGAAGGGCCTGTCACGGCTGATTCAGTCAGGATTGAGGGGATGCTCCCCCTCAGGAGGCCAACTGCAGTTGCATGGTACTCATTCTTCGAAGGTTCAGAGCCAAACAGAGCAGCTCCCACTCGCCTGAGACTTGGGCCAACCCCCGAACACTGAACTGTCGGAAGCCAAGCACACGCTTGATCCAGCCATAGGGCGCCTCCGATAGCCATTTGCGTTCCTTGTACATCACCCGCCCGTCCGGACGCTTCAGCTTCGCCTGCATCCGCGACGCCGCAGGACGCGTTGTTGGATTAACGTCAGCCTGCTTCTTTCCCTCTCGCCCAACTGCAATATATCCATCGATCTTCCGCGCTTCCAAGGCCGTCAGATTCGCCTCGCTGCAGTAGCCCGCATCCGCCAAAACAACCTCCGGCCTCACCCCATAGGCCTGCTCCACCGCATCGACCACCGGAATTAATTGCGGCCGGTCACTGGCCTGGTTGGATACCTCCGTATAGACGATCAACTGGTGCTTCGCATCCACGGCCACCTGCGCATTGTAACACTGCTGAAACCCCTCCTGACTCGTCTTCATGATCCGACTCTCAGGATCCGTGAAGTTGTATTGCGCCTTTGGATCCGGTACGCCGCAGGGACGCTTATATGATTGTCCACCCTTGGGATTGCGATCCTGACCGGGCTTCCGCCCCTTCGCCCTATCCGCTTCCTGCTGACGAGCCTCCAAGTGAACCTTCGCCTCCGTCACCTTCGACAGCTTCCGGTTGCGCAGAGCAATCTCCCCTTCCACTGTACAGCCTTCCGGGATCGCTACAGGCGCCGAATCATCGTCGCTGGCGACCTCCTTCTCCTCGCTAACTTCAGCAACACCTTGTGGTGCAGTTTCCTGCCGAGCTTTCAACTCTGCTACAATCTGGGACAGAACCACAGCGCGACTTGCAGACGACGCCAGCTCCTCCGGCAACTCGTCTCCCCTTACCGCCTCGCCATACGCTAAGTCCTCCGCTGCATCTTCCGCCTCGGCCTGCGCCACAAGACGCTCCAACTCTGCTCGCAACCGCTGCTGCTCTTGCTCCACATAACCATAGCTCATCGCCTTGCGCTTACTTGCATTCGCACGCACCTTCGTACCATCTATCGATAACTTCCCCAAATCTACCAACCCAGCCGCCTGGGCTACCTGCACCACTTGCTGAAACAAGTCCACAAATTGCGACAAATGACGCTTCCGAAATCGACAAATCGTTCGATGACCCGGCTGGTTGTTCGCCGACAACACACGAAAAGACAAATCCACCTTCAACCGCTTCGCAATCTCTCGGGAAGACGTTACTCCAAGAGCATAGGCATAGATCAATACCTTTACCAGCATGGCTGGATTATACGGCGCGTTACGCCGACCATCCCCATCATAACGAGCATAAAAAGCCCGCAAGTCCAAACGGTCCACAGTGTCGCTTATGAAATAGATCAGGTGATCTTCCGGTAGCCAGTCCCGCATCGACGGCGGCAGCAAAAAAATCTGATCGGGCGCATACGCACGAAACGTCGTTGCCATACTTTCAGGAGATTAATTCAATCGTCTGCAATACAACGAACTCACGTACAATTTGTGCAGACCATCATATCGAAATCCATCTGACGCCTTCGATCATATAACACAATGAACTGTTTCTGTGACGCAAA
>JAGGDZ010000443.1 GCA_024648655.1 Chloroflexota bacterium
ATCACGGTTGACACGGCGCATTACAGCCGTCGGGAGCGGCCCATGCTGACGCGCTGGATGCCCCCTACTCAGCGCAGAAGACCTGACCCGAGTCATGCGGCATCGGTCACCTGGGATACGGTGGACAAGATAAAGAGTCTGGTCGGACTTCCGTTCATGCTCAAGGGGATAGGAACGGCTGAGGATGCGAAAATCGCGGTTGACCACGGCGTAGATGTTGTGTGGGTGTCGAATCACGGGGGACGTCAGCTCGACCACGACAGAGGGACGATGGATATGCTGCCAGAGGTCGTTGAAGCGGTTGACGGTAAGGCAGACATCGTCCTGGACGGCGGGGTGCAGCGCGGCGCCGACATCCTCAAGGCGGTCTCACTGGGAGCGCGAGCAGTAGCGCTTGGAAAGATGCAAGGTTGGGGACTTGCAGCGGACGGACAGGCTGGCGTCGTTCGGATGCTCGAGATACTAGAGGATGAGATTAGCGTGGCGATGGCGCTAATGGGCGTTGCTTCGATCGATCAACTATGCCCGAACTATGTCTGCACGGCAGATGCCGTTACCAGCCCGCACGAGATGAGCGCCTGGACGAATATGCCAGGCAACAGGATACTTTAGGTAGTCCAAGAGGCTTGGCATCTTAGCGAACCGAGCAGGCTTTCAGTGACCTTATAAGAAATATGCAGAAGGGTGGCTCAATCGCCCATCGCGCAGGCAGGAAAGGCGTAATGGTACGAAGCGGGACTTTTGCATATATCTTGATTTTACTTTGCTCCGGTTGACAAAGGTGAACGGCTGTGATATTATTCACAGATATACATATATGGGCATTATAGATAGTGGTAAATACACTTGAAGATGCCCAAATAGAATAAGGAGGATCGATATGGCTGGCGAAGGTCTGATCGACATTGAGATCATCTATTGTGTACCTTGACAGTACCACAGTGTTGCGGCCTGGATGGTCAACGAGTTTGTGGATGCTGGTGGTAACGCAGTTTCTATTGAAGTGAGGCCCGGTGTATCGGGTGTGTTGCAGGTCTATGTCGATGGCGACAAGATCTACGATAAGGCTGAGGAGGGCAACGAGACGCCCCATCTCAACCGAGTCAAAGAATTGAAGGCAATCGTCAAGGACAGGGTAGATTCCGCAAGGGCAGCAGCCGCTGCTGACTAAGTTGATGCGCTTGTCATAGTGAAGCTCCGAACTAGAAATGGTTCGGAGCTTTTTGTTGTACAATTCAATGTGCTGTGATTTGAAATTGAAAGACACGATCGGCAGGATATCCTAGGGGCAGGCTCGTTGAGCGATTGTACAGGTCATGCGATCCTGACATCCGGTCGAACGAGGGCAAACACAATTGAATTCTGATGTTCTATTTTCTCTGTTGGCGAGCACTCAGATGGGTGCATACGCTCTATCCGTAGATCAGACGATACTGTACTGGAACGGCGGTGCGCGCCGCATACTAGGTCACAGAGTAGAGCAGGTGATCGGACGCCGTTGCTACGAGGTAGTTGCTGGTACGGTTTCCGGCTCACTATCACCGGCTTGCACGAGTGGTTGTCCCTCGCTTCGCTGCGTGCAGGATGGGATTATTCCCGGCCCGGTCGAGATGAGCATGCTTTGTGCGTCCGGAGAGCGCAGGTTAGTGTCGCTTACCCCTATGGTAGTTGCAGGTGTCTTGAGGGACGCTCCTATTTTGGTGCATCTGTTTGATGACGTTACATCAGAAGTAGATACGAAACGCAACATTGGCTCGATAACCGATGCCTTGAGCAAAGGCGGCGCCGAAATCGTTTCCAATCATCCGGAGGGTCGTTCGGGTTCTGCATTTGTCCCGAAGTTGACAGCCCGCGAATTGGAAGTGCTGCGCCTTGTATCACTTGGCTGGGACACGCAACGGATAGCCGACGCCCTGGATATCAGCTACCATACGGCGCGCAACCACATTCGACATTTCCGACAGAAGTTAAGCGCCGGCACCAAGATGGACGCTGTGCTTACCGCCATACGCTTGGGGATTCTGTCCATTGAGCGGCCCGAATAGGGTTACCTGAGTGTTCGGGCACGGACTTGGATGGATGGCGGATTTACTTCCAATCCATGAATCGGGTTGCCAGTTAGCCGGTTGAGGCGTATTCTTTGTGCATGATGGAAGCAGAGCAAGTCTGGAACCGGTTTGACCGTATGGTTGGCGTGCCCGACGAGGATATAGACTTGGCGCGCGCAGCTCTGCTGATTGCAGCGACAGAATATCCGAGTCTTAGCATCGAGCGCGAGTTATTCCGAATCGACGAAATTGCCGAGGGAATTGCGCCGCGTATGGATGACGATGCCCCTCTGTATCAGTTGAACACTCTAAGCGAGTACCTTTTTGACGAGCTGAAATTCGCGGGCAATCACACTAACTACCATGATCCACGCAACAGCTTCCTGAACGACGTGATAGAGCGGCGCGTGGGCATACCTATTACGCTGTCGCTGCTGTATGTCGAGGTAGGCAAGCGGCTAGGTGTGCCCCTGCTGGGGATAGGCATGCCCGGCCATTTCATCGTTCGGCATCGGGATGAGTCGGATGTGTTCGTGGATCCCTTTCACGGGGGGATATTACTGTCTGAGGACGAGTGCGCTGAAAGGGTCAAGCAGGCAACGCAGGGCGCGCTTACATGGGATAGGAGCTACCTGCAGCCTGTAAGGAGTCGTGAGTTTATCGCGCGCATGCTGAGAAACCTGAAGGTAGTATATTTGCAGCGCCGCAATTATGAACGTGTGCTTGCGACGATAGATAGGGTAATTGCCCTGCTTCCTCAGGATGCTGTGGAATTCCGCGACCGGGGCGTGGTGAACTATCGACTAGGCAACTACACGGATGCGCTTGAGGACCTGCATGTCTATATTACTTCAGGGGAAGCCGTGTCGGATGAGGTTACCGTGCAGAGACTCATGGATCAGATTCGAGGCAGATTGAGTGAGTAACGGACGCCAACAGGATGGATAGGATGATTGAAGACTATAGATGCAGTGTGCGGAAGCCGGACGACTTCGATGAATTCTGGGGCAATGTGCTGGATGAAGCCGCGCAGATTCCATTGAACGCAGAAACGGTGCCATTGCCATTGCGAAGCTCGGAAGAGCTGGAGACGTTCGAGGTCTTCTACGATAGTCTGGACGGGGTTCGAGTTGCGGCGTGGTATTGCTTGCCGCGGGAACGACGGGGACCCCTGCCCGCTGTGGTGTTCATGCCGGGCTACCAGAGTGATCCGGCGATACCTAAGGACTGGGCGCGGCGCGGGTATGTGGCGGTAACTGCCGCGCCTAGAGGCAAGTTGCGGAGCAACGGGCAGTTCAACCCGGGCTATCCGAACCTGCTGACGCATAGCATCACCGACCGAAATACCTACTCATACAGGGGTTTCTATGTAGATGCGTGGCGCACGATAGATTTCTTGCTGGCGCGGGATGAGGTGGACTCGGAGCGTATCGGCATCGCAGGCAGCAGTCAGGGCGGTGGTCTGACGATAACGACGGCAGCGATGAGATCGGAGGTGAAGGCGGCGTCCGCAGGCGCGCCCTACCTATGCGGGTTCATGGATGCGATTGAGCTGACAAGTTCCTACCCGTATCAGGAGATAAACGACTATCTGCGTATGCACCCGAATAGCCGCGCGGATGTGGAGCAGACGCTGGCGTACTTCGATGGTATTAGTTTCGCGGACAGGATCGAGTGCCCGATCATCATGAACATCGGACTGCAAGACAATGTGTGTCCGCCGGAGACAGGATACGCGCTGCACGATGCCATCGGCAGTGAGGACAAGCAATTGTACGCCTACGATGGTCATGGACATGAGGCGGGACGGTATAAGCACACTGCGGTGATAACGGAGTTCTTCGCCAAGCACCTTCAGTCGGCGTGATAGAAGGCAGATTTGACAGGATGGATTAGACGGTCATGGCTTTTGGACAGTATTGGGATGAAACACTGGCAGAATTGGCGGATTATCCGGCGAAACCGGAGGTGGAATTGCTGCCGATTCGCTGCACTGACTTCGCCACGATGCACAGCGTGCGTCTGACGAGCATCGGGCCGTACAGATTATTCGGCTACTTGAGCATACCGGTGGGTGCTGGACCGTTCCCGGCAATCTACTACACACCAAAGTATCAGAGCGTGCTAGAGCCGATACCGCAGGGTTCGGCGAACTTTCTTCGTAGCAGATTCGTCGTTTTCGCGCTTGCAGGTCGCGGGCAGCGGCTGTCCGACAGTCCGTACTCGGCGGGCTTTCCCGGTCATTTGACTGTGGGAATCAGCGATGCCAAGTCCTACATATTCCGGGGCGTTGTCGCCGACGGCGTGCGCGGACTTGAGTATCTGCTGACGCGAACAGAGGTGGATATGGAGCGAGTGGTGGCAATCGGCAATGACATTGCGCTGGCAACGGCTGCGTTGCATGGGGGCGCAACACATGTGATATGCCAGCCTGCGCTATTCGTGGATGCGCTTGCGAAGGCAGCGCGCACGGGGGACTATCCGCTGGAAGAGATTAACGACTACTTGAACTTGTATCCTGAACGGAGGCGCGCGGTGTCGGATACGCTGTCATACTTCGATATGAGCGGTTTCGCGCATCACGTAAAGGCTCGAACGCTTCTGATGGCGAGTGCGCCGGGCGGTTCGCTGGACGCGGATGCGATGTCGGCGGTTTCGGGGACGATTCAAGGTGATGTGGATGTGTACGAATCGCAGAGTTCCAGCTACAAAGATGGATTGCACCAGGAGGAGTGGCTGGCGCGGGAGTTCGGATTTGCAGACGCTATACTGCCTGAGCATTGGCGCTGATCTTTTTTGAGTCGTTCCAGTCGGAAGGTTGAGGAGGCCTGTGTGAGCGGTAAGCTGTATGCGGGGGAGCGCAGTGGTCAAGGTGCGGTGTCCGAGGTGTCGGTAGTGGTCGTGGAGGACGGAGTTACGCGACCGCTTGCTTCTCGCCTTGACCTTTGGGAACACTCAGTTAAGCTCGAATGGGGCTATGGCATTGGCGGGCCGGCGCAGCTTGCGCTTGCGATACTGGCGGACGCAACAGACAGCGACTCGTACGCAGAGCGACATCACCACTGGTTCAAGCAGGATGTGGTGATGCGGCTGCCGTGGGACGGCTGGGAACTTTCGGAGCGCAAGGTGCTGGAGTGGGTTGCGAAGCATCATCCGCTGGATAGGGACCGAACATGATCATAGGGCCTGATCATAGGGCCTGATCATAGGGATAGTGAGATATGAAGCGCGTTGGTTTTCTGCTGAAAGTCAGGCAGGACAGGATCGAGGAGTACAAGGCGCATCACAGGGCGGTCTGGCCGGATATGCTGGATGCGTTGAGCCGCAACGGCTGGCACAATTATTCGCTGTTTATGCGTGAGGATGGGTTGATGTTCGGCTATTTTGAGACTGAGCATAGCTTCGCCGTTGCACTGGAGGGTATGTCGAAGGAAGACGCGAATCGGCGCTGGCAGGAGTTGATGTCGCCGTTCTTCGAGATACCGGAAGGGGCGCATCCTGACGCTATGATGGTGGAACTGGAAGAGGTGTTTCACCTGGAATAGAGAGCGGACGTCTTCCGTCATGTATCATGCGGTGGCTAACAAGACGTACTGGATGGATAGGATTTGACAAGAGGTGTCTTATGAGGCTGGAGGGCAAGGCTGCAATTGTCACGGGTGGGGCGTCCGGCATTGGGCGCGCAATCTGCGAACTTTTCGCGGAAGAAGGTGCGCGACTGACCATTGCCGACATCGACGCAGAGGGCGGACAGCAGACACTGGTAAATGTCAGGTCGGCAGGTGGTGAGGCGCAGTTCGTGACGACGGATGTTTCCAAGGAGGCGGATGTCGCGGCGATGGTGCAGGCGGCGACGGACGCATACGGCACGGTGGACATACTGGTCAATGACGCGGCGGCTTTCGTGTTCGGCGAGGTGCAGGACGTGAGCGACGCGGACTGGGCGCGCGTGTTCGGGGTGAATGTCATCGGTCAGGCGTACTGCGTTAAGCATGTGCTGCCGCATATGAAGATGGCAGGCGGCGGCGCGATTGTAAACCTTGCGTCTGTGAGCGGGTTTATCGCGCAGCCTGGGTTTATCCCGTATAACGCATCAAAAGGTGCGGTAATGCAGCTTACTCGCTGCCTTGCGATGGACCTCGCGCCGTACAACATCCGCGTCAACTGCGTTTGCCCCGGCTCAGTGCTGACGCCTGCGACGGAACGGCATAGACAGTTCGTGGGCGCGGACAGGGAGGAATTCTTGGCGGAAGCCGGCGCATCCAATTTCATGAAGCGGGTCGCGGACCCGCGCGAGATTGCATATGGTGCGCTGTTTTTGGCATCTTCCGAGGCGTCGTTCGTTACGGGTACGCCGCTGGTGATGGACGGCGGGCTTACGGCGCAGTGAGTTGGACGTTATATGGTCCGGTTAGTCGCTTGATTCCTGCCGGACAAATACGGAGAGTCATATAGAATTGGCAAAGGAGCTTGCAAATGACCCGCTTGGAAGGAAAAGTAGCCGTGATTACCGGGGCGACCGGTGGTATTGGAAGCGCTGCCGCTAGGCTGTTCGCGAGTGAGGGCGCCAGTGTTGCGCTGGTCGATCTTGACGAATCCGCGCTCCGGGATGTCGTGCGGTCAATTGGCGAGGACAAGGCAAGCTACACCGCGGCGGACGTCACGGATCCGGAGCAGACAGAGGCTTACATCGATGCCGCAGCGGACCGTTGGGGCGGCATCGACATTCTACTTGCCAACGCGGGCATAGAGGGGACGCTGTCCCCCATAACGGACTATCCTGTTGACGAATTCGACCGCGTTATGGCGGTTAATGTGCGCGGAGTGTGGCTGGGAATCAAGTACGCGGTCCCTGCGATGAGAGAGGGCGGAGGCGGCAGTATCGTTATCACGTCGTCCACGGCAGGAATCGGCGGAAGTCCGGAGATGTCGGCGTACAATACCAGCAAGCATGCGGTAATTGGCTTGATGAGATGCGCCGCTCTGGAGTGCGCGCCGTTGGGTATCAGGGTCAATACCGTCAATCCTGCACCCATCGAAACGCGCATGATGCGCTCGATCGAAGAGATGCGCGTGGCGGCGATGGATGACACGAGAGTGACAGTCGGAGTGACAAAGCAGTCTATCGCGGAGGGCATACCGCTGCAACGATATGGGGACCCGGAAGAGGTGGCGAGGATGATGCTATTTCTGTCCAGTGACGACAGCAGCTTCTGCACTGGGGGTGTGTATATGGTGGACGGCGGCAGGTCGGCGGGAAACCCTTACCGCAACTGAACTAAGGACTGAAGATGACTGACCAGGAAAGGGACTTCATCGGATACGGGGCAAACCCGCCGACCATTGAATGGCCTGGGAAAGCCCGCATAGCCGTTTCGGTGGTCGTAAACTATGAAGAAGGTAGCGAGACTTCGCTGCTGGATGGAGACCCTGTACACGAAACGAACAACGAAGTGCCGTCGCCGGTCCCCTCGGACCAGCGAGACCTGTTCAATGAATCATTCTTCGAGTATGGCAGCCGTGTGGGAGTCTGGCGGATACTGAACCTGCTCGATAAGTACGGTGCGAAGAGCACTTTCTTCTGCTGTGCACTGGCTTTCGAGCGGAACCCGGAAGTGGCGCGGGCGGTTGTGGAGCGTGGTCACGAGGTGTGCGGGCACGGTTATCGTTGGGAGGAATACCATAACAAGACGCGGGATGAAGAGGCGGAGGCGATCAGGATGACGGTTGAGTCGTTGAGAGCGACGACCGGTGAGCGTCCGGTGGGCTGGTTCACTCGATATGGGCCCAGTGTCAATACACGGGAATTGGTGGCAGGCGAGGGAGGGTTCATCTACGATAGCGGAGTGCTAAACGACGATCTGCCGTACTATACCCGGGCGGGTGGAAAGCCTTGGCTTGTGGTGCCATACAGTTTTGAGACGAATGACGCCCGGTTCTGGCGAGGCGGCCTTAACAGCGTGGGAGACTTCTACGAATATCTCAAGGACACATTCGACGTGTTATACGAAGAGGGTCGCACGCACCCGAAGATGATGTCTGTTGGATTGCATTGCCGGATAGCGGGACGGCCGGCGCGTTCTCGCGCGCTTGCCCGGTTCCTGCAATACGCTCGGAGTCATCCCGGTGTGTGGTTTGCCAGAAGAGACGAGATTGCGAAATGGTGGCTGGAGCATTATCCGCCGGGGACGCTTCAATAGCGAAGTGGCATTGCGTTAATCGGTGATGTATGTGTGCGTGATGACCTCCCATACATGGCCGTTCTCGCAGTCGAAGTAGAATCCGCGTCCGTTGTGCTTATGGTTGATCCTGCCGTCCGTCCTAGAGCCTGGGCCGCTCCCGAAGGGGATGCCCTCGTCCTTGACGCGCTGCAGCGCCGCGTCGAACTCCTCGTCTGATGCAAGAAAGGCGTAGTGGTTGGAGCGCGGATCGTCAGAGTCGTCGAAGTCGAGAGTGAGCATGTCGTTGACCTTCACCGGTGCGAAGTGTCCCCACGTCCCGTTGTATTCCAATCCAAAGATGCGTGCGATGAACTTCGCGGACTTTACCTTGTCGTAGGCGGGTACGATTGTGTGGTCTAGCTGTAACGGCATGGCTGCCCTCCTCAGTTCTGCTTTCCGTGATCTTTCTCGGTCCTGCTCACACCTTTTCACGAAGTTCGTCTCAGTAATCTTGTATCCGAGTGTTTCCTGCCACAGTGCCAAGTCTTTTGGCTGTACGCTTGTGCCGAGGAATCGATGCTATGCTTCGATTGTAGCATCTGTGATAATGAGACGTGAACGATTGGCGACGGCGCTCTGGTTCAGCGCATCAGAGGAATGAATGCTATGACTGAACTTGATATGGATGCCTTCATACGCGGGTTGCCCAAGGCTGAACTGCATGTGCATGTGGAGGGGACGCTGGAGCCTGAGATGCGGCTGCGATTAGCCGAGCGCAACAGAGTCGAACTGCCGTACAGCAGCGCAGAGGAACTTGTGGCATCATACGGTTATCAAGACCTGGCGTCTTTTCTCGCGCTGTATTTCTCGGGCATGGATGTATTGCAGACGGAGCAGGATTTCTACGATTTGACATACGCTTACCTGCAAAGGATTGGTGAGCATAATGTGGTCTATGCGGAGATGCACTTCGATCCACAGGCGCACACGAACAGGGGGATTGCGTTCGATACGGTCATCCGAGGGATTCGCCGGGCACAGGTTGCCGCGCAGGCTGTGCTTGGCATACGCTCGCAGTTGATACTGGGAGTGCTGCGGGATATGAGCGTAGCGTCGGCGATGGAGACGCTCACCGAGTCGCTGGCGTACCGGGACTGG